>JAIKXO010000209.1 GCA_024684065.1 Lachnospiraceae bacterium | reverse complement strand
GCATCCCCGCTTTTTATTACTTCTCCTCTTCCGGAAAAAAGCCATGACAGGACAGCAATTATGAACAGGGCAGATACTGCGATCAGAAGGCCCGATCCCCCGTCCATTTTTTTCTTATATTTATATTTCTTTGGCCCGGCTGTTTTATTTTCCGCAGGCTGGAGTGAGGTGCTTCTTTTAGCCGCGGAAGCATCACCACCTGACTGTGAAACCGCGCCGTCCGCTCTATCCAGAACAGCGTTGACCCCCGAAAGAAGGGCATTACAATACTCACATTCGTAGACATCATTTGGATTTCTCCGGCTGATCCGCAGCAAAGCGCCGCACCGGGGACAGGAAAATGTAAACATAAGTAATTCCTCCCTTCCGCCATACAGGCTAAACAGTATATTTCCGGTCAATCCCGGGAAATTATTTCCAGTATACGATCAAGTTTCTGCCGGCAGATATCTTCCCCGGTTTTATACGAACATACCAGGATTTTTGCATCCCTCTCTTCAATGCCTGTCATTGCCCTCATGTCTTTATTTACGGGATCAAGCACAAAGGTTACCGCGGGAAGGCTTTCACATGCAAAACCGGATCTTCTGTCGGGCTCTGAAAAATAACATCCCAGTCCCGGGTGGGTGTGCCCGTACAATACAGCCTCACTGGGGCCAAATACGACAAACGGATCAAACAGCTTACCGTTTAACGCCTCGTTGCAGCTAAGCTCATTCTCTGCATAGAGGTTTCTCTCATACTCTATCCTTTCCATAATGGAATCATATGCCCCTTTGAAAATACAGGCGGACACCGGGGTCCTTTCGGCCGCATAAATATAGAGAATATGGCTTATTACTATGACCCTGTAATTTTCATTGACAAAGATATGTCCCATGCCCTGATAGATCTGTTCACAACTGTTGGCGGCGGTCCGCATGCCCCAGTCCACCATGGACATAAGCTTATTCGAAGCATTTGGCAGTATTATCACCTTGTCCTCGCCGAAGCCATATTCCGTGATATCAACGGGAAAGCATTTTTCTTCTATGAGATCCATTGCTTCCTCAAAGGATAAAGAAGGAAAAATCCTTTCTTTCCTCTCCCTTTTATCCACGGGAAGAGGCGGCGGTGAAGAAAAAAGGCTCGCATTTTCGTTTGTTTCGTAATCCTTTGACCTGTCCTTCTTAGCAAATAAAAACTTCATCATCCCCACCTCCTCTGCGGCGGCAAAGCCGGCGGATTGCATCTTCCTGAAGCAGAGAAGCGCTTCGGAGAATCCATGTGAGCATTCCCTGAAGAAGCGGAAACGTCCAGTTTTAAGACATGACCGATGCTGCAGGAGGGAAGCGCCCCGCTTTCAAACATTCTCTTCTGCCAGCTGTACAAATAATGGTTCGCCATAGAGTCAAACCTGGTGACCGACGGATCATGAATGATATCCATGACCGTCTTTCGCACAATAGATTCAAGAGTTGAATTTTTCCCTGAATTCTGCTCATCAAAATGCCATTCATCCGTGCACTGTGAACCCGAAGTGAATGTATTCACGCTCGCTAAGATCTTATTCCTGTCATAGTATACGGATGGCTTCGTCCTTGGATAACCATTCCGTATATCCAGATAGAAAATGATGCTGTCTGTCCTCTTCGGGTTCACATCACCGGCGCCTGTTATGTAATATGTAGGGGCATTGACGGTGAACTCCCACAGGCAAAGAGATCCCTCCGGCGCCTTTAGCCTTTTTATGATCACATTGGGCGTGAGCATATCACATATTTCCCTGTATTCGTTTCTGATCGCCTCTATCGATTCCCTGCTTATTTCAATCATGGCAAACCCTCCTTAATCTGACTCTTCTACGATTATTAACGAATCAAAAATCCATTACTGTGCCGATTTGCGAAGCAAATCGTGCACTTAGGCACGCGGCAGACACGGACTCCATAATGAAATCGGGGAACAGTTTCATCATATTTGTTCCTCAGATTCCGGACATGTATCCTGTTTGGGTTCAGGATTCAGGCAGTTTACGGATTTAAGAAGATCCCTGTCATTTTCGCAGTAAAATAACTTTGTTTCGAAACCCCCGTCCATGATATCAAGAGCTGTATCGTCCCTCAGCCGGACCTCTATAAATGAGCCGATGGCAAACCCCGCCTCGTACAGTGTTTTTTCAGCCAGTATCCCGTCACAGTTTTCCCGGGTGATGGCTCCGAGCAGCACCCCGTCATCACCGGAAATGTTCAAATGTTCCGGGGCTGTCTTTCCCTTTGTCCTGCATGAACCGCAGATAATATCCCCCGGCCTTGTGCGGAATGGATGCCTGTAGATATTATCGATCTCTGCCCCGCAGCATACACAGTGTGCGCTCTTAATAAGCCCGGTATAGCCTACTCCCGCGTACTCAACGACCGGAAGCAGCAATTCGAAATTCCTGCCGGAAAACAGTTCCTCAAGGATCGACATCAGTTCACCGATGGTTGTATTTAACACATCCGTGTCCGGAAGAGCTTCACAGGCTTCTGCAGGCTGATAGTTCCTGCAGTCCGGGCAGGAACCTCTTTTCATCGGGATATACTCGTTCAGTCCGATATTGGGATAAGGATAGTACATGAGCCGCTTATTCTGCACATTTTTGTATCCGAGAAAATAGCTCCTGCACTGTTCTGACATTAAATGTGCCGCATTTTGGGAAGCCAGCCCCGACGTCCTGACAATGTCTCCTCTCAGAGGATCGACCCGGAACTGAATGATCAGACAGCTTGTCCTCTCAAGCGGACGTTCCAGCCAGGATTCGTCGAAGGTACAGCGGAGACACGCTTCATTGCCGTCAAGGCAGTTAGACTGGGCGATCTCCTCGTATGTTCCGCCCGATATGAGTATCGGTCTTTGTAAAGCCGGGATCTGCTTCCAGATCTGGTTGAAATATATCTTTGCCGCATAGTTATCAAGAGCGAGGATCACTACGTCAAACCCCGCAAAGGCCATTGGCCCGAAATCGGAAATATCAGCATCAATTCCGTGAACACTGTTATCCGTGAGGATCTCATTAGCCCTTGCCGCAAGCGCCACCGCCTTATTTTTCCCCAAATCGTCCGGATATCTGTACATACTTGACGATTTAGAGATGTTTCCGGGTTCAAGCCTGTCAAAATCGATGATCAGAATATCTTTACATCCCATCTTCACAAGAGACTCGACTGCAAGGCTCCCTACCGCGCCGCCGCCTATCACTCCCACTTTCCTGTCAGCAAACGTTTCGGTGTATTCAGGCAGCTTCCTCAGGTCAAAAACCGGTGTTTTATGTTTATTCATATCTTCTCACCTCCTTCGTGAAACTCGTGTTCCGGAGCTAAAAGCCCCTGAAACGGGGTGAAACGGGGGACGGTTCCTCGTTTCATGCCGGGCTTCATCGCAAAATGAATCATTTCCGTTTCTCAGTTGAATAAATTTTTCTTTCACTCCTACGCGTTGAAATAATGTCCGGTGCTGCACTTAAACCGACCGCTCTGAGAATCCCAGAACACCTTTTGCGCTTCCCCCTCCCTGTTTCTGGCCCGGCACCGGGGGCATCTCGGGAAGGTATCCGGGGTCCTTATAACGACAGATGATCTTTTTTGAGCATTCCGCTTAACAGGCATTTGCGGCGGGGAGGTGCGGCCAGGAGGCAGCACAGGCGGATCAAAGCTGTTACAGCCATAATAACGGCGCGGATAATTCGGTATGTCATCCCGTTTTTTGAAGATATTCCGAATTGCGTTGCATATTATGTTTGCAGCGACAGATAAGAATACGCATATGATGAAAGTGCTCAATTTTTCAAGAGTCACCCATGCCACCTCCCTTACTGCACCCGGAACGGGGTGAGACGAGGTGAAACGAGGAACCGTCCCCCGTTTCATTCTGCACCCGGAACGGGGTGAAACGAGGAACCGTCCCCCGTTTCATTCTCGTTTTTAGACGGGGACACTTCATCGTTTCATGACTTGTTTCATTCCTCGCAGACCGAATCGTTTCCTTACTGCAGCCTCAGCGGGCTTTGAAAGTAAACGCCGCTACCTTGGAATCCTGGCAGATGGAAACCAGAGTATCCGGAAGGACGTCGAATTCCCTGAGCGACATCCCTGAATCCGATGAAGTCAGCCCGGTTCTTTCATTCACGAAAATACTGTTTATTTTCTTCCGGTCAAGGCCCAGTGTGCCTGCAGTGTATTCCATAACCTGTCCAAGCGTATTGTCCGCCGTGACATAAAGCCTGGTCTTGCTGCCGGAAAGCTTATTCATTACGTTAATATCAAAAGCTCCCTGATCGACAACGACCATCTCATTGTTAATCCTGTCCACTGCCTCCAGTTCATAATCAAGCTCTTTTAATGCCTCCATAATTTCTCTCCTTTCCAGAATTCAGATTGATCTTACAGTTGCTTTTCAATATCCTTTCTGATTGCTTTGTAATGTAATTGTATCAGAACGGTGTTACAGTTTTGTTTTCGGATCTGCAGGAACGGGTCGAATCTGCATGACTGCTCCGATTTACAAAGCAAATCGGAACAGTAAAGAAGCGCAATATTTTTTATACTAAAAAAGTTTCCCTCTCTGTCTTAGACCTACAGTCCGGCAGATCAGGAAACTTTTTCATCCTGCTTCATCAGCTCATTCTTTCATGATGTGCTTAGCATCATCCGTAGCTTCTGTTATTTTATCAGGGCTTTCTCTTCATCATAGCTGCGTTTTAAATTGCGGTGTGGTTCAAAGATAGGGGAATTCTCACCATTCAGCGCATATCTTCTCACTTCCCATGAAAGGATATCAGAAGGATCATCTGATTCAAGATATTCAATGATAAAATCGTCAAAATCGTCTTCCTCGCGAAGAGCAGGAAACCCGCTTTCTAACAGTATTTCGGACAGCCTTTCTCTGGTGACTATCATATCCTGCGGCAGGAGACCCTCTGCCCTGTTGCCGAAATATATAAGGAAACAGATGAATGATGTCCGGTTCAGATCGAGGCTTCCCTTGATAAAGCTTCGGATCGTGTTTTCTCCTGCCCTGCCCTTCTGGTTGGACAGTCCCATCACCTGGTTCGTGCTATCATTATCTCTTGACTCTTCCAGTTCCGTATAATGCTCAGCTATTCTGTCCATAATTATATTATCATCGTCTATATGTCTCCATTTGGGATTATACTTTTTCACAGCCTCAGCAAAGAATTTCTTTTCGTTGTCTGTCAGGTTTTTTTTCAGATCACCCGATGCTCTGGCTTCATATTCTTCATAAAGAATGTCCATCCAGTCAAGAGAAATATAATTATAGAAGAACTGGTTAAAACCGTCATATATAACCGCACAGGAAACAGGAGACGTCCTTAAGGTCTCCCGCATCTCCTCTTCGCTCATGCTCTTTCTGATAAGGGTCGACATGCAGCGAAACACATAGTTTTCATCGATCATACTCTCGACATCATAATTGTCAAAAATATTCTTAGTAAGGTTTATCCCGGCTTTTTGAGCAGCAATAATATTCTCGATTCCCTGCTTCAGGGAATAATACAGATATTTGCAGAAGTAATATCTGGTCTTCTCTCTGGTCACACTGAATGATGTAACATTTTCTTCAAGA
Source organism: Lachnospiraceae bacterium (assembly GCA_024684065.1). The sequence goes on along the minus strand of JAIKXO010000209.1, from coordinate 60,603 downwards.
AATGACATGAAATCTTTCTTTTTATTTATTGCATCATATATCCTGTTATTCAGGATCTCCGTCATATGCCGGGTATACAGCTCTCCATCCCTTATTTCAGAATTATCAAAAACGTATCTTTCAATCTCTTCAAACGTTATTTTCCTTCCCGAAAAGTATCTGTTTTCACTCTCCACTTCTTTGGATATTTCAAATGTCGAATTGTACAGTGTCTTCCATTCGGAATAAGGGATACCGTTAATAAAAGCAAAAATGATCGTGGCCTCCCAGATATTGCGTGAATAAAGCCTTGCACAGCCATGCTTTAACAGGGATTCATTCAGTTCCTCCAGAGAAAGGCGCCTGGCAAATCCCTGTGCTATCAGCCTGTACCTGAGAGGCACCCTTTCCGCAAGCTTTACGCTGAATGTCATGCACTCATCCAGATAATCTGTGATATTGTCCTCCCTCATACACTCCTGCATCATCTGGTCGAAAACCGACCCGTTTTTCCTGTTATATGCCATAAATATCCTCCATCACAGTACTGACAAAATCGTTTCCTTTGTCTCTTCTACAGAAAGAAACTTCCCCCCCCGAAGTATCCGAAACTCCCTCCGGGTGGACAAAAACTTCCGTTTTTCCCTCTCCTCGTCACAGTCCTTCTGAAATAAACAGGGCGATTTCTACCCGACGCTGACATCATGAGTCACTCCCAGGTTTTCATACTCTATGTTCCCGTCCTTGTCACAGAATCTGGAATAGCTCACCGAAAGCTGTGCATCATCCAAATACTCGATATCTGCCAGGTTTATCAGCAGGTTGATAAGAGCTATGCCCCTTTCATCAATTGTAAGTATACTGTCTGCAGTTAGTTTGTCAAAATGAATAAGCCCGTCCTCAGGAACCTTATCTAAATCTGTATAAACAATTTCCAGGCCATTAACTAAGAGCGAAATACGTATCGGCTCGCTGTAATCCTGTCCGTTTTTGCGGACATCTTCCCAAAAATCAGAACCCATTCCCTTGTATACTTCATTGGGATCAAACAATAATTCATACCCCCCCGATTCTGTTTTTCCCACTCTAAGCACACGTTCAATATCATTCTCATAATACGGCCAGAATATATAATAATCGGTATCGCTTAAATATACCCTGAATTGCCTCTCTCCATGTTTGATCGCCAGCTCTGTCTCATCCGTCCGGAAATCCTCACCGATCTTTACAAAGAACTGTCTCTTATCAGGAGATATTCCGAAAACATACGGCACTCCAAGTCCATCCAGCTTGTTTTTTAACGAAAGCTCCGAGCGGTACATCCTTTTCTTTGTATCCGGATCCAGGCCTCTGTATGGCGCCAGGGTATCTGCCAGACAGACTACGCACAGCGGATTCTTCATATCCTGATCGTTTATCTGATACCTGCCGTCTAAAAGAGGCTCGCCGAGCTCCTCCCAGTTTATGACAGGAAGAAAATCATAATTCAGATCAAGATCCAGTCCCGGGTGGGATAAACTATAAAGGATTACCCTGTCAAGGTTATCACTTTCTCCCGGCAGCATAAGACATTCAGTATCCGGATCCGGGCCCGGCTGCACAGACAGATAATCCGCGGGATATTTTTTCATGTCGCCATTATAAAACGGGTCAGTACTCTCATCTCTTCCGTACAGAAAAGAACCTGCATCAGCATCAGACCTGCCGTCTGATTTTAATTCTATATAAGAATAGCCGCTCTCGGGATCATGTCCAAATAATTCGTCATATACTGTTTTGTCTGAATCAGATCCCGGAAATCCTCCTTTCTGTAATTTCAGATTAGTGAATGCCTCCGGTTCGTTAAAAGTTTCCAAAGAGCCGAATTCGATAGTGCCTTCTTTACCGGTATCTTTTCCCTGATAATGAAAATTTCTTTCTTTTACATCATCTTTCCCGATCAATGAGTATGTCCCCATCCCCCAGGGGCTGAAAATATAGTGATCCAGAACATATTCAATGCTCAGATCAGAATAGGAGTCAAGGAGCGTAGTCACATATATATTGTCTCTGTCCTCTCTCCAGATCATTCCGTCCTCACCCACCATAATCTCAAACCGGTCTTTAACAGTATCTATCGCCTTATAATAATCATTTACGGACATATTTCCGGAAGGGGAAAGCCTTACGGTAGTCGTCTCCCTGCCCCTGAATTTAATATCCGCCTCATGATTCCTGTAAAAAAGCGCCCCTGAAATAACAATGATTATAGTAACAAATACGGAAACAGCGATGATCCATCCGTTTTTTTTCGAAAAGAGGGGATCTGTGGATTGATTCTCAAAAAGCTCTGTATCACAAATAATATCTGAAACACTCTGAAGCCGGTCCGAAACGGATAATTCCAGCCCGCTCATTAAAATCCTCTCAAAATTCGGATCGACAGCCACTCCCAGTTCTGACGGCTTTTCAAGTTCATCATTAATGCATCTCTGAAGCGCATTTTGAGGGATCTGCCCGGTAATGCAGGCATATATCGTGGCACAAAGGGAGTATACGTCAGACCAGGGTCCCGTTTTTTCCTTATAGTCTCCTGTTTGATACAGTTCTCTGGGTGAATATCCGTTTTTCAGCCTGACTGCTTCTTCAGGATCCATTTGCAGATATTGACGAGCCGCCCCGAAATCATACAGGCAATAGGTATTATCCTTCAATATCATTATATTGTCAGGACTTATATCCCCGTGTATGATGCCGGCTCTATGAATCTTTTCAAGTGATTTCATAACAGGGTAAAGCCCCGTAAGCAGTTTATAAACAGAGAGTTTCCCGTTTTTATTGAAACGACGCTCCTCTAACGTTTCCCCTTCCAGATAATCCATGACAATATACGCTGTATTATTGCTCTCAAAGTAGTCTATGATTCGGACTATACCTTCAAGCATCGAAAAATCGCTCAGGATCCTGGCTTCCCTCAGGAAATTCTCCTTCTCTCTTATGAACAGCGCTTCGTATTCGTTATTCAGCAAATATACACTGCCTGAGCTTTGAGCGTCCCGGGACATTATTCTGCTGTAGTAAAATTCCTTGATCGCGGTTTTTTTCCCGATCCTTGTGTTTACCGCTTCATAAGTAATGCCAAAACCGCCCGTTCCCAGCACTCTGACCAGGCAATACTTGTCATCAAGGATCGTTCCGGCCGGTAAGGCTTCTTTAGGGAAGCGCTGATTAAAGCGCTTCCCTGCGCCGGACGCACAGGGCGAAGCCCCTTCCTCTGTGCGTCCGTGCGCATCGTTTGCTAAGGAAACGCATTTTTTCAGCGTTTCCTTAGATGTTTTCACATGTTTATTGTTCATAGATTTATCTCGTTAATGATCTTTTGAAGTCTCAGATTCATTTGAAGACTGCTTTCACCGTTCTTTTTTATGATAATCTTTTTTAAACCGTATGGGTAGAACAAATGTGAATACGATGAATATTGGCCTCCCGCATCCAGCTCATTTATCATTTTTTTTATCTTATCGATCCCACGGCTTCTTTCATCCTCTTTTTCCATGGCGTTGATTCCTTCAGAGAATTCACGGTCTTTTGATAATTCGAATCGGACGGCAATTCCGCTTCGTGAATCCAGGACTCCAAATGCATAGGGAATTCCTCTCCTGTCAAAAAGATCCTTTACTTCAAGCATGGTTTCAATAAAATCATCTTTATCCTGACCCTCATTTATATTACCGATATTTGAAGCATTCATCCCTATGTACTGATATACTACGGTAGTGGAATCTCCCAATATCTCACTTACATTTTTCTGAAGATCTCCGTTAAGCAGACTGGAGCGGCTGACCTTTTCCCAGTCTGTCAGACTGTCATAATCATAGCTGTATTCAAGAACCAGGTCTTGGGGAATCGGCGCATGTGTAAGAGCGTATCTGGCAACATTATGAAAATTTTCACCCCTATCCTGTAATAAAAGATAACAATTATCCGGTGTTTCCCCAAACACACCATAAATGCCGCCCCTTTTGTACAGTCCGTGATCGGTCTTATAGTCAACATCAAGAGATAAACCCAGCGATTTAAAGGGCGAGAATTCATTAATCTGAACATCGGTGTAACTGTTTCTTTTTTCTTCATCAATTCCTGCTTCAAAATAATAATACGGTCCGTCTGAGGAAATACTGATCCGGTCCTTTTCTCCAGTCGCTCCTGTATCGCTGTCAGGAATAGTGCCGTACTTAAGCTCTATATCGGTAAAGGTCTGTTCAGGCAGCCTGACGGGATGAAACATATAATCATAAGCTTTCTCCACTATGTCAGGATCCCATCCGTCAGACGGATCATCAGTATGATATACATATTTATCGGCCCTTTTTTGCATGGTATATATATCCCACGGAGGAACTAAATATGTACGAAGGACATAGTCCACGTTTAACCCGTGATAACAACTTAATGGCGATACAGCCGTAACAGTTCTGTCCCCCTCGTCCCATATATAGTTTCCCTTCCCCGCAAACAGTTCGAACCGCTCCCTCACAAGCTCTGACGCAGCATGGAAATCTTCATCGCTCATTTCGTCAGGAGCCGTGAAATAAACCGTTTCTGTCTTTACCCCGAAAAACCTTAGTTCTTTTATAAACAGACTGATTATGATTACGGCAGCGGTAACTAACGCCAAAACAAGGACCGAAGCTGCCAGATATCGTTTTTTATTTCTCTTTTCCACTGTTTCTGAAGGATACACAGCCTCAATATCACTTATCAGGCCATCCAGATCCTTATATCTTTTTTCCGGATCGATCGAAAGCGCTTTTAAAAGTACCTCCTCAAGATTTTCATCCATTTCCGCATCCAGCTCTGTCGGGGGGATCAGTTCATCATTAAATATCCTCTCCAATGCACTCGGAGGAACTATTCCCGTGATGCATTGATAGATTGACGCCGCTATCGCATAAATATCTGTCCAGGGCCCCTGCCTGCTATCCTTGTCATACATCTCGCTCGGCATAAAGCCATCCGGCAGTTCCATTGTATGGGTTATTTCATCTTCATCCGCTCCTGATATCCTTGCCGCTCCAAAATTCGTAAGCACATATCTGCCTTCATCCGTAACTATAATATTGTTCGTATTTATGTCCCGGTGGATCACGCCTTCCTTATGCAGGAACGCCAGGGACTTCATTATTGGTATAAAACCGGTGAAAACTTCTTTTGAAGACAGCCTTCCCTTTTCTTTTATCTGATCTGATAATACTTTCCCCGTAATATAACCGTTGACAACATAAACAGTATTGTTCTCCTCAAAATATCCCTTTATCTCAGACAAACCGGTCAGTTTAGGGTAATCATGAATAATCCCCGCCTCCTTCAATAAGCTTTCTTTTTCTTTGGCGAATTTTGCTTCATCATCCTCGTGGAAGGGCACGATCTTACCCTGTGCATTTCTGTACAGATAACCCTCTCTGAAATATTCCTTTACCGATACTTTCTGATTCAGGATAATGTTTTCGCATTGATACCAGTACCCAAAGGAATCCTCTGAAATAAGACGCAGGATTCTGTATCTCTCATCCAGTATTGTACCGTCTGTAAGCGGCTTTCTTATCTTTTCCCGGTTGTCCATTTCTCTTCCCCGTTTATGATGTTGTCCTGTAAACCTATAGCTTTGTTCCTGCGTTTGATTGGACGGACATTATTATAGTTGTCCCGAATGCTTTGATAAGGGAAACGCTGATCAAAGCGTTTCCCGCGCGAAAATGGCAGGCACGAAGTGCCTTTCCTATGCCATTTTCTGCGCATCCTGCCGAAGGCGCCTAAGGAAAAACTGAATTAATCAGTTTTTCCTAAGGAGATTTCCGCAAGATATGCCCCGTATTCCTTCTCTATTCTCCCTGCGATATCATCGGGAACAGATCCGCTCTGTATGCTGTCTAATACAGGATAGCTGTACTGCAGCTCCCGGTTAACATTGACTATCAGGTGTCTGACAGCGTTTGCGCTGTTTTCAATCGCCCTCTCCTGCCCCTCTAACAGTATCCGCACCGGATTGCCTGACCTGTTTCCCGTTATAAAGTATACCATACCCGGATTCTTTTTTCGCTGAAAAACGGTCATTCTCTGATTTATAAACCATTTCCCGATATCGGATAATCCCTTTAAATTATCGAAAAGTGTGCATTTCATAGAAAAAATATCATTCCTTGCAAAATATCTGATTTCACAGTCACATTTCCTTTCCGGAACTATGAAACCAACCGGCAGGGAAAAATATAAATACGAAGAATTGATGCTCCTGTCTGTATATCTTATCCCCATCTCGTCCAACACTTCAATAATCTCTTTTTTCCCCATTAACGACCTGTATTTATATATTTTTCCTTTTGTCTTAATGCTGACCATTTCTTCTCCCTTTACTTCGACATTCGGTCTATCATATCTGCGCCGATTTACAAAGTAAATCGTGCGCTTTGGCATATACTTTAGTTTATGCCGATCCAATTCGACATTTGCCTTAGCAAATGTCGAATAAGTTCGGGCTGCAGCGCAGACCGGATCATTTCCTTATTTGATATTATCAGATCGGATATGCAATTTTGTTTCTAAAATAAAGGGAACCGGATTATCTGTCTTCAAAAAGGTCGCCAATTAACATCATATCACATCTTTTGCTGCACCTTTGACAGCTATTTTTAAATAAATGCTGCTTCCTAAATACTCTGTACAGCTCTCCGTTCCATGTATCAGACAAATAATCGTTAAAACTCCTCATTATTCCTGCCTGTAGTATGTCGGAATGTAAGCAGGAATTTCAGAAATGCTCAGATGAAATTACAGAGAACTATTTAAGTCAAAATGTGTGAGAAAAACTGCTTACACGGGGATTATATCACTTATATATCTGTGTGTCTAAAATTTGGGGCGAAAAAGTCCGGGGTTGTAACGCTGACTGGATCATTTCCGCTAAAGCAACAAAAAACGGTCCGGATCGACTCTTACTTCATCAGTCAATCTGAACCGTCTCTTTCAGCTATTTGATAAGGTATTGATCAGGCATTTCCGTGCCTGTTCCGAAGGAATCGGCACAGAAATGAATTACCGGCTTCCGTCATTCACTCTCGAAAATCCCTTTTAAGAAAGCCTTGTAGCCTTTAAAAGCCTCGTAAACATCCGCCTTGCTGGTAACTTCCCAGGGAGCGTGCATATTAAGCACCGCAACTCCGCTGTCTATCACTTCCATTCCGTAAAGTGCCATGATATAGGCTATCGTCCCGCCGCCGCCTGCATCGACCTTGCCTAATTCCGCCGTCTGGTAAGCCACCTTTGCATCATCCAGAACCCTGCGTATCCTTGCTATAAATTCAGGGTTTGCGTCGTTGCTCTGGGACTTCCCGCGTGAGCCCGTAAATTTATTGAAAACAAGTCCCTGCCCCATAAAGGCGGCATTCTTCTTTTCATACTGGGCAGCATAAAGCGGATCGAACGCGGCACTGACGTCGGAGGAAAGCATACGGGAATTGGAGAGACATCTCCTTAGCTTAAGTCCGTCATATTCCCCGCAGGCTGCCATCAGTTCGGCCACCACGTTCTCAAAGAATCTCGACTTCATTCCCGTAGCGCCAACGCTTCCTATCTCTTCCTTGTCAACTAAAAGACAGCAGGTGGTGTATTCCGTATCCTTTACGTTAAGCATGGCCTTTAAAGACGTAAAAGCGCAGACCCTGTCGTCCTGTCCGTAGCTTAAGATCATGCTGCGGTCGATACCGCTGTCCCTTGCCTCGCCCGCAGGAACAATCTCAAGCTCGGATGACAGAAAATCTTCCTCCTCTATTCCGTATTTGTCCTTGAGAAGTTTAAGCACATTCTGCCTTACGGCTTCCTTCTGTTCCTCGGCTTTTTTCCTCTTGTCAGCAAGGGGACGGCTCCCGATAAGTACGTCAAGAGCTTCACCCTCAACCACCTTGGATGCCTTCTTGTCCATATTCTCCGCAGACAGATGTATCAGCAGGTCTGTTACGCAGAATACGGGATCATCCTTTTCCTCACCGATCGCGACCTTTACCTCAGTCCCGTCCTTTTTTATCACAACTCCGTGGATCGCAAGCGGAACCGTAACCCACTGGTATTTCTTTATTCCTCCATAGTAATGGGTGTCAAAATAAACCAGCCCATTATCCTCATACAGAGGATTCTGCTTTACATCCATCCTGGGACTGTCAATATGCGCCCCCAGAATAGCCATGCCGTCTTCCATCGGCCTTTTTCCTATGGAAAAAAGCGCCACTGTTTTCTTCATGTTCACAGCGTATACCTTATCGCCGGCAGCAAGCTTCCGTCCGCTTTTTATAACATCGTTAAGATCCTGATATCCCGCCTCTTTTGCCATCTCTACGGCAATCTCCGCACAGGCTCTCTCGGTCTTTCCCCTGGTCAGGAAATCCTTATACTCATCGCAAAGTGCTTCAAGCTTCCTAATATCTTTTCCCGTGTAATGCTTCCAGGCATTCTTTTTTTCCATGATCTTCTCCTTTACTGCGCCGCAAACGGTTCTACAGCCCGTTTGCAATATCCGAAAGATAAAGCCCGTAGGCGGTCTTGCTTAACGGCTCCGCAAGCTTAAGCAGCTGAGCCTTATCAATAAAGCCCTGCCTGTAAGCAATTTCCTCGATACAGGAGATGTAAAGCCCCTGTCTTTTCTGCATGGCGCTGACAAAATCCGACGCATCAAGGAGATTGTCATGATTTCCGGTGTCAAGCCACGCAAAACCACGCCCCAGGGTTTCCACACGAAGCTTCCCCTGCTCAAGATAAGCATTGTTTACGCTTGTGATCTCAATTTCGCCCCTGGCTGAGGGTTTGACATTTTTGGCTATTTCAATAACATTGTTATCATAAAAATACAGTCCCGGCACTGCATAGTTTGATTTAGGCTTCTGGGGCTTCTCTTCTATTGAGATAGCCATACCGTTTTCATCAAACTCGACAACGCCGTATTCCCTCGGATCCCTGACATAGTATCCGAAGATCGTCGCACCGTCCTCTCTCGCAGCAACATTCTTTAAGATCTTCGAAAAGCTCTGGCCGTAGAAGATATTGTCTCCCAGGATCAAAGCCACCCTGTCGCTTCCTATGAACTCCTCTCCCACGATAAAGGCGTCCGCAAGCCCTCTCGGCTTTTCCTGGATCGCGTAGGACATATTAAGCCCCAGCTGCTCTCCGCTTCCGAAAAGCTCCTCAAACCTCGGAAGATCTCTTTCCGTGGAGATGATCAGTATGTCCCGGATCCCTGAAAGCATCAGTATGGAAAGCGGATAATAGATCATCGGCTTGTCATAGATCGGAAGCATCTGCTTGGATACCGCCAGAGTAAGCGGATACAGTCTGGTTCCGGTACCGCCTGCTAAAATTATTCCCTTCATTTATCAATCCTTTCTGCCAAACGGGGCTTCTGCCCCTGAAATTATGATATCACTCTGCAGAGCCGAATGCTTTTTATACGTTACTCATAAAACTTAAGCACCGGCAGGCTCTGTTTTTCAAAAAGATTTACGGAAATTATCACTCCGCATTCTTCACTCTTGCCGCATACATATCCTCATAATATTTCTGATAGTCGCCACTCGTGACATTTTTCATCCAGTCCTCATGCTCAAAATACCACTGTATCGTAAGCTTTATGCCTTCCCTGAACATGGTTTCGGGCTCCCATCCTATCTCTTCCTTTATCTTGTCGGGAGCTATTGCATAACGCAGGTCATGACCTTTCCTGTCCTCGACGAAAGTAATGAGATCCTTGTTAATGTGCGCCTTCCTCGGATCCGAATCGGGAAGCATCTCATTTAAGGTTTCTATTATGATATTCACTATCTCGATATTCTGTTTCTCGTTATGTCCGCCGATATTATAGGTCTCAAACAGCCTTCCCTTCTCCTGCACAAGGTCAATGGCCTTTGCGTGATCCTCCACATAGAGCCAGTCACGCACATTCTTCCCCTCACCGTAGACCGGAAGAGGCTTTCCGTTTAATGCGTTATTAATCATAAGCGGTATCAGCTTCTCTGGGAACTGGTACGGTCCGTAGTTATTTGAACAGTTAGTGATATTTGCCGGGAATTTATAAGTGTCCATATATGCCTTTACAAGCATGTCCGACCCTGCCTTGCTTGCAGAATACGGGCTGTGAGGCGAGTAGGGGGTCGTCTCATAGAAATAGCCTGTCTCTCCGAGGGAGCCGTATACCTCATCGGTAGATACGTGAAGAAATTTCTTTCCCTCCTTAAAGCTTCCGTCGGGAAGCTCCCAGGCGCTCTTTGCGGCATTCAGCATTACCGCGGTTCCGTAAACATTGGTCCGCACAAAGACCTCCGGATCCTTTATGCTCCTGTCCACATGGCTCTCGGCGGCAAAGTGTACCACCCTGTCTATATCGTACTCCTCAAACAGTTTTTCTATGGCGGCCTTGTCGCAGATATCAGCCTTAACAAAAATGTAGTTCGGATTATCCTCGAGATCCTTTAAGTTTTCAAGATTTCCCGCATAGGTCAGCACATCTACATTTATTATGCGGATCTGATCTCCATACTTCTTAAACATATAGTGAATATAATTGGAGCCGATGAACCCGGCGCCTCCGGTTACGAGATATGTTCTCATTATTAATACCTCCGATGATCAACATAGATTACAGCGTGTATAGTATAGCATCTGTCATTATTTCAGGCAATCATTATTGACCTGCAATCTCTCCATGCACCTTAAAGCACAGCCGGATCCGGCCGCACCTTTTTGCACTCTCGATATGAATATCGCTCAATCAACGTTTTCAGGCAGCAGATCTTGCTCACCGGTTTCAGCCCCGGTCTCTGCCGGCACAGGTACCGCTTCCGGCCTCTTCTTTTTCTTATTTAATGTTTCAGACAGGCAGTATACCACATAGGACAGAAGATATATGTCCGCAAGGGCACCGATGACAGTGCCGAGAAAAGGGATCTGCCTTACTACTTCAAGCACCGCGATACAGATAACGGCAGACAGAAAAGGATGCATATCCCGGAATACAAGTCTTCCAAGAGAAGCTCCGGTAAAGCATAACCCTATGCAAAGCAAAATGACGTAAACAGCAAGCAGTATTCCTCCCGCAGGCGCCAGAATAACGGTGCAGCACATAAGCACTGCCAGAACCGGCGTCAAAAGCCAGGCAAGGACACCCCTTCCGGCCGCGCTTCCGGGCGAGTTCAAAAAGACTTCCCCGGCGTTCTTAAGATGGCTTCCGAACAGCCAGCAGAGGATTATCCCAAGCAGGGACATGGCTGCTATCCAATATATTGTTTTCCCGATAATACCACCTATCTTTGAGCCGGTTGCTTCCGAAGCTTCGGAAGCATCCCCGTCCGCCTCACCGGTCTTCTGTTCAAACGTATACTCTCCAATCTCCGCGGAATCCGGAACCTCAGGCTCCTGCTGTCCCGAAATATAAAGGCTGCCGGTAATAACGGTATCCGGATCTATCGTGATGTTCTGCCCTGCATCTATCTTTACATCACCGTTAATCGTTCCACCGATAAATACGGAATTTGCGGCAATACAGACTCCGCGTGCTTCACCGTCAAAGTTTACCGTTTCTCCCATAGCATAAACGCCCCTGCCGGTTCCGGAAATATCGACTTTTCTTCCCATGGAGAATATGTTTCCATCCGCCGAAGTACCCGTGACGGAAACTGTTTCCGCTCCCAGGAAGATGCTTTCACCGACCTTTGTGTCCCTGATCGTGATATCCCTGGCAAGTGCAAATAAGGATCCTTCAGATTCGGCTCCGCTTACATCGATATTTCTTCCAAGCGCAAAGGCGCAATATACCGAATCCAGCGAAAGCGAAAAATCGTCCCCTGACGAAAAAAGGTTCCCTGCGCTGTCAATTTCATTAGTTTCCTTTACCTCAGGGCCCTCTCCGCCATCCTGCGCAAATACCGGCAGGCATTGGCACAGGCAGAAGGCCAGGGTAAGAAGGCCCGTTATGATACTGTTCTTTTTCATCTTTTTCATTTCTTTCATGCTCCTTTATTACATCTTTTTTTTATCAGCCTGCTTTTTAAAGAAATCATCCAGTTTCTTATGAAGCGCAGGCTTATCTATTGACTTAAGCAGGTAATCCACCGGTGAAAGGGAAACAACCGAAAGCACGCTTTCCCTGTCTCCGTGCCCGGTTAAGAACATGACCGGGATCTGCCCTGTCTCAGAGTCGTTTTTCAGCATTGAAAGCACCTGCGGACCGTTTGCGATCGGCATTTCATAATCTAACAGGATCAGATCAGCCTTATTTTTCGCAAGATAGCTGATAGCCTGGACGCCGTTTGCCGCCATGCCGACATGGTAGCTGTCCCGAAGCCATTCATATACCGTCCGCATATAAGTAACGTCATCATCCACGATCAGAATGGTCTTCTTTGCCTTCTCACCGGTATTCTCGTCCATATAGGTGCATACTTTCTTTACAAGCCGGTCGATATCCAAAGGTCTTTGAAACCATTCCGTAATATACTGTTCCGGTATCGTTTTCCGTACGGCTTCATATTCGGTTTCCTCTCCGATAAGTATGAGCCCCATATCCCTGTCGCAAACCGTGTCTTTCAGATATACGAGCGTTTCCGGCATTGATTCCATATCATCCGTCATAAAGAAGATCACTAACTTAAGGCCGTCCGTATGCGCTTTGATCTCCTTTATATCTGTATGGGAAAAGTCCGTCGTAACGCCGCATCCTTCAAGCTTTGTGATAAGGCTTTTTGCTAAAAAGCTGTCCGTCGCGCTGATTATGACTGCTTTTCCCTCTTTACTGTTTTCCTCCATGCTCTTCCCCCTTCCGGCATCACAGACCGGATCATTTACTATAAATAATGCTTTTTTAACACACCGTGTGTACGGTTGGTCACTCCCGTTTAACCGCTCTGTCCGCTTCAACGGAAATACCCTCCCAGTCAAGCTCTGTCAGGCATTTCTCTATATTCCCGATAACCGCCTTGTCGCGGCCGGACAGACTGTAATTCTTCAGATCCTTTAATATATCCTCCATAAGACCGTAATCCATGCTCTGGGCGATCTCATAGATCGTCCGGTAGGCTTCCTTCATGGACTCGGCGGTCATTTCCCTTAGCTCCCCTTCCGGTATGTCGAGCGCACAAAGCTCATTGTCAAGCGTTCTGTACATTGATAAAAGCTTCCCTGTGTTTTCTCTTATAAAGCCGGTATCCTCCCGTTTCCCCGCATCCTCAAGCTTTTCGGCAAGCTTTGACAAGTCCCCTGCGCCGATGATCTTTGCGGAGCTCTTCAGTGCATGCACCCGGATCGTATACTCCGTAAGGCTTTCCCTGCGGTCTTTTTCATCTGTAGCGATCTTACTGTCCTTATCATCACTGCCGTATTTATCTTCCCCGTCGTCCTTATTGTCTGTGATCTGCGGTTCAGCCTCCGTAAATGCACGGTAAAGGCTCTCGATCTCCTCTGCCTTTGCCTTTGCCGTCTGATGGAATACTGTGAGCACCGATAAATATCCATCGCAAGATCCGCAGTTTTTTATCCCTCCGTTCACATCAAGGCCCTGAAGCTTTGAAAGCCAGTCCGGAAGGCCGGCTGCCTCCTTCCCTTCTTTATTATCCCCTGTCCTTCCGGTCTCAATAATCACCGAATTCTTCCACAGTCTCCCGTATCCCTTCCAGACCTCGCCCGGAGATTCCGTGATCTGCTCGTTCATCCGGTATTCCTTATCTTCATCTATCATCGAAAGCATGACATCCGCGATAACGGGGTCAAAAATGCTTCCCTTGCAGCGCTCGATCTCCGCGCGTACCTCAGACTGCGTTTTGGGCTTTGAATAGGTACGGGTACTCGTCATTGCGTCATAGCAGTCCGCCACGCAGACGATCCTTGCGCTTTCCGGTATCTCTTCCCCGTTAAGCCCGTCAGGATAGCCACCGCCGCCAAACCGCTCGTGATGCCATCTGGCGCCCTCGCAGAGCCTCGGCATGTCCGCTATCTCCCTAAGTATCTCATATCCGTTGACGGTATGCTCCTTTATTTCAAAAAACTCATCATCCGTAAGCTTGCTGTCTTTATGGATTATATCCTCATGGACCCCGATCTTTCCTATATCATGAAGAAGACCGATCTCATAAAGCTCCACCTGTTCATCGCCGGTTTTTCCGAGCCTTCTTGCTATCTCCGCGCTGTAAGCCGCAACCCTTCTCGAATGACCGTTGGTATAATGGTCTTTCGTATCCACTGTCTTTGACAGCGTAAACATCATTTCCTTCGACAGTCTCCTGCTCCGTGCGGTCTGGCGTTCCACCTCCTTCTCGATGGATCTCTGGTAGCGGGAAAGCTCTATGATACGTTTCGCACGCTGCTTAAGCACCTCAGGTGCAAAGGGTTTTCTGATATAGTCCGATGCTCCGCTCTTAAACCCGTTCTCTTCCGTCTCAATGTCGTCATCTCCTGTAATGAGTAAGACCGGGATCCCCATGGTCATCTCATCATTTTTAAACACCTCCATAACAGCAAAGCCGTTGCCGTCTGAAAGATGAATATCTAACATAATCAGGTCAGGACTGAACTCCTTCGCTGTTCTTAGCGCCTCTCCTCCGAGCAGGCAGCCTTTTATTTCATACAGAGGCTCCATGATGTTCTTTACGAGAGCGATGACCGGTTCATCATCGTCAACTACCAGGATCTTTGACTTACCGGGCGGAGCATTTGAAGGTCCGGCCTCAGCAGGTATCTCATCCACCCTGACAGCTGTTTCAAGCTTCTCCTCCGGAAGGAGCCTTTTTAACAGCCTTTCAAGCTTTCTTCCGTCTATTGGCTTTGCCAGATAGTCCGTAAACCCGGCATCAATATACCTGCGTCTGGAACCGGAAACCGCATTTGCCGTCAGCGCGACGGCAGGGGTCTTCTTTTCCCCCTCCATCTCCCTTAACCGCTTTAAGGTTTCGATACCGTCCATGTCAGGCATCATATGATCTATAAAGATCACATCATAGGGATTGACCTTAGCCAAGGTCAGCGCATCACGGCCGGACATGGCCGTATCGATCTGTATCTGCGTCCTTTTCAAAAGGCTGTTTATCACCGTCAGGTTTATTTCGGTATCATCGACTACGAGGATCCTGGCATCCGGAGCATGAAACAGCTCATGATAGTAACCATCCACTCCTTTGATCTCATCAGTCCTTAAGAGACAGTCCCCGATCGCATCCCACCTGACCACCTCCTGCTCAACCCTGAAGGAAAGGACCGAGCCCTTTCCGTATTCGCTCTCAACAGAAAGATCGCTTCCCATAAGAGAAAGGAGCTGCCTTGTGATGCTCATTCCAAGCCCCGTTCCCTCTATGGTACGGTTTCTCCTCTCCTCTAACCTCTCATAAGGCGAAAACAGTGTTTCCATATCCTCCTTATGCATCCCGATCCCGGTATCTTCGACCAGGAAGCATAAGATGATATGCCTGTCTTCTCCCTCATCCTTAAGCGGAGGCTTTTTCTCGTAAGAGAATTTCATCCTCACGAAACCCTCTTCCGTGTATTTTACCGCATTTGAAAGTATATTCAGGGCGCACTGCTTTATCCGGATCTCATCCCCGATCAGAAGATGCGGGATAGCTTCATCAACCTCGACGTAAAATTTAAGTCCTTTTTTGACAGCTCTGTCACGGATCATATTGGAAAGATCGTTTATGAGAACGGACAGATCATACTGTACGGGGATGATCTCCATCTTCCCCTCCTCAACCTTGGACAGATCGAGGATATCGTTTACTAATGAAACAAGTGTTCTGCCGGCAGACATTATATCCGCCGCATAAGAACGGACCGCTTCCTCACCGGATTCCCGAAGTATCATTTCGTCCATTCCAAGCACCGCATTTATAGGCGTCCGGATCTCATGGGACATGTTGGCAAGGAATCTGCTCTTTGCCTCATTGGCGCTGTCCGCGGCCTCCTTCTGCTTTTCAAGCTCTTCCATATAGCGGATATGATCCGTCTCATCGACTAACGCAAACAGCCTCCCGTAGCTCTCTCCGTTATGAACGAGCTCATTTGTTTCAGGTGTATAGATACGCTCGTTCACCATAAGACTCTCCCCGTTTAAAACGGCTTGAGATATCGGAACCGGAACTGTGGCCGCACCGTTCCCAAGCTCAGGGAAAAGTTCCTTTGCCGGTTCGTTGAAATACTGAACTGTACCGTAACGGTCAACGGCAATAATTCCCTCTGAGATCCTGTCGATCATATATTCCCTTGCGATCTCTCCTGCTCCGAGAAGATCGTATGACAATATCGCGATCAACATGATGATCGTCCCTACGAAGAAACCGGGCATTGTAAAATCATAGATCTGCATGGTCTTAACTACATGTGCCGTCTGGATCACATAGCAGACACCCTCCGTAAACAGCGCTATAAATACCGCTGTAAGGCGCCGTTTTGTGGCGGGATTTTTCTCCTTTCTCCTTGCGGACAAAAGAACTGAAAACCCTACTGCCATGTATACTGCCTGAAACGCAACCAGGAGGTGATGCCATACTCCGTTCTCCCGAATAAATCTAATAAAAATCCCTCCGGTCTCAAAGCTGTAATTCTTATAATAGAGACCGTGCTTTTCGAATGTTAAGATCACCACATAGCTTACAATATGAAAAAGGACAAGAAAATCCCTGAGAATGTCGGGCACCCTGACCCTGCTGAGATCAACCGCAAACATGAACAGAAGAAAGACGAGCCAGATCCTTCCGGAATAGGACAGCTTAAGGGCTGTGATAAAGGCTTCCGGTGTCTCCGCCTTCATTTCAAACAGGTATCCCAGGCTGTTAATAAAAAGCGCCAGACTGCTCAGGAACAGATAAATATGCGCCCTGCTTTTCCACGAGCGGAGTATTATCAGGGCTTCGGCAAATGACCCGAATATGGTTATATATTGAATTATGAACAAAATATCTTTGAGAGACACGTCTGCTCCTCCCCGGTTACATCGTATTTAATATATCATATTTCAATACTAATTATTCCTATCAGGTTTATATATAATACCACAAGACTATTTTATAATAAAGAAAGCAAAACAGACCAAAATCTCATCGATCCTGGTCTGTTCCATGTTAATTCTGCCAAGTTATGAATAAAATGCGGTCTGCCGCTTATGTCTTTGCAAAATGATAAAAAATGCTTTTCACCGCTCGGTACTGCGCCGATCTGCAAAGTAAATCACGCGTACAGATCATAATTGCCCTAAACAGCAACATCAACGGATGCCCCTTCGGCAGCCGTCACAGGCGCGGAAAAAGCTTCCGCCATGGGAAATGCGGACCCCGCCATAGATACGCCTAAGCCCGGTCCGGGAAATGCTTCTCCTTTTTCGAGCTGGTGTCTTATCATACCCTTTAAATAATCCATATCCGCTTTAACGATTTCCTTCTGTTCTGCCGCCCTGTGTTTTCTCTTAAGCTCCTCAAGCTCTTCCCTGTCCATATGCGGATCTATGATCTCCATATCTGAGAGAGCTTCCATGGCTTCACTGAGCTCTTTAAGCTCTTCCTCCCCGAATTCGGAGATCATTTCATTTAATGAGGCCGGTATGCCCCCGGAATTATCTGTACCGCTTTCCTTAATCGAATCGGAAGCCTCTTCTGCCATCTCCTGCCTTTCCTCAAAGATCGCATCCTCCTTTTCGGTGACCTTCTCTTCTTCAAAGGCGATTACGGCATTCTTCATGTCAGAACAGGCCTTTTCGGTCTGATCCGCCCTTTCGTCCCTTTCACCAGTGGTTTTAGCCATTTCCTCGAGTTCAAGATGGCGCTTTTTCTTTCTGGCAGTCAACTCCATACGTTTCGCATGGGTAAGCATAAGCTGAAGCTCCTCAGGATCACCGTCGCCTGAGGATATCTTTGCCTTTACCTCCAGAACCTTCCTCGATGCTGACAGAACCGCCTGCTCGGCACTTACAGTATTTTTTGCCCTCAGGATCTTTGTCTCGACTTCCTTAAAATTATAATTGGACGCAGGCTTGGCCTCATCCTTTTTATCCTCATCTTTGGTGCCCGAAAGCTCCATAAACTCATTCTGTGAGGCAGCGCCTGCGCAGGGATCCTGCTCCTGCCCCCGGCTCTGTTTCAGGTTTCTTAACAGCTCCCTTACCTGTACGGACTTTCCTCTTTTCTTTTCCTCCGGATCATCTAAATGCTGATAAGGATCAATAAAAGCGTTTCCGCTTTTTTTATTGGCCTGAGCATGATTTACGGAAACCGGATCATTAAGAATCCCCTGTGAACGTCTTTGTGTATTCGATCTGAAGAGCTGCAGATACAGATTTTGCGAACAAAGTGAAATATTCATCCTAAAACCCTCCAAACTGACGTTTATGCCTAAGCGCACGATTTGCTCCGCAAATCGGCGCAGTGCGGTCAGCCTCTGAAATCCACGTGTGTCCCAAGCATCCGCTCTTCCTCGGCCATAACTCTCGTCGAGGCGTTTTGGTAGGAATAATCCTGCACCTTCGAAAAGAGCTCATCGAGGGATTTTGCTTCGATCGTCACATATTCCCTGTTATCTTCTGATTCTATAGCCTCCGGGGATTCCTCTCCTTCTTCGGAAGGCTCCGCCTTTTCGGTTTTATTCTTCTCCTTTGCCTTTTTTAGTCTCTCCTCTTTAGCCTCTTTTTCCGCTTTCTTTTTTTCTTTGGCCTTCAGCTCCTTTTTTTCTGCCGCCTTCTTTTCGATACGCTTTTTCTGCTGCTCCCCGGCTTTTTCCACCGTTGCGAAGAAGCTTTCGTTGCCATCCTCATCTACCGACATGCCGAAGTTCTTTACCGCTGCCCCGCTGCTTGCAAGGCTGTTCCTGGCTCCGGCCAGTTTGCTCTGCGACATCTCGATGATACCTTCGTATTGCTTTCTGAAGGATTCATCGGTTGCCATCCGTTCTAACTTTTCTTCGTCGATCAGAACCACCATCTTGTTTGCATTACCGTATGAAGCGGCATTCTTCTTTACCTGCTCCTTCATGTCCTTACTTACGGCTATGAATTCCATGTTGTGGTACTTCGACTTGAGCTGGTCATAATAATCCTTTGCCTTTTCCGAAAGCTGCACCCCTCCGATCGTATTTCCGTATTCGGTTTTTTTCGGAACAAGAGAACCGGCCGCATCAATAGGCGACCATTCTTTTGTCTCGACCTTGGACGAAATACTCTCTTTGGTGGAATCTGTGTGACCTGCTTTAGATGCGGCCGTCTGTTTTATGCCGTCCGACCGCGCGTTGACCGGCCTTAAAGACCTGTTTGCCTGCTGATACGCAGAAATGCCATAGATACCTGCCATAACGCCATACCTCCTTGTACTTCGTTACTTGAAATCCGTTTCAATATTGCGCCGATTTGCGAAGCAAATCGTGCGCTTAGGCATAAACTTTAGTTTATGCCGATCCGGGCTGCAAAGCAGACCGGATCATTTCCGCATTGCGCCGATTTGCGAAGCAAATCGTGCGCTTAGGCATAAACTTTAGTTTATGCCGATTGAAGATAATTATAGTTATCTTATTCTATATATCGGAACATATGAATAATACCTTAACCCTCCTGCCGGACAAAAAGTTTGAAACGAGGAACCGTCCCAATGCTGTTTAATTAAGCTTGAAAGCTGATGATGGGATACTTCGAAGGAGACCGATATTACCCCTCAGACGAAGCAACGTGACGAAGAGCTAGTCCACGAATTCCTAAGACGCTCGGGAAGAGCCCTCGCGTCTAAGGAATTCGGGACGGATCTCTTCGTCACTAAATACGCTTCTTCATTGTCTGAGGGGCAATATGGTTCCTTCTCGTATCCCTATATTTTTTTGCAGCTCAACCAAACGGCATTGAAGCCCTCCCCCGTTTCACTATACGATTGTCTGTGCAGCGGCAATATGTTATAATCCCGTTGTCGATTTAATGATCCGCGGTCCGGCGGATCTGTTTTATAAAACACGGTGATGGAGCAAGGATATGGCAAATGATCGAACAAAGATATTTCAGGTATCAACCCTGCAGGCGCTGGCTTTAGGTTATACACGTGCGGTAGTGACCGTCGGCGAGATGATGAAACACGGAGAAACCGGTCTCGGGACGTTTGAAGACGTAAACGGCGAAATGATAGTAATAGACGGTAAATGCTATCGCGCGACGGAGGACGGAACTGTTGAAGAAGCCGGCGATCAAAGGGGCGTTCCCTTTTCGACGGTTGCTTATATGGATGGATGCAGAGAATTTGAGCTATCCGGTGATTATGACATGGCGAGCTTAAGGGATGAACTGAATAACCGTATAGAAGAGGATTTCGGCCTTAACAGCATGCATTTCATACAGATAAAAGGTACGTTCGAAAAGATATATGCCCGCTCGGAAGCACCGTACAGATCGCATCATATCACACTTAAGACAATGCTCGATAAGACCCAGACCTCCTTTGAATTCAATGATATAAAAGGAAGCGTCGTCGGTGTATATTACCCGGATTACATGGACGGGATCAATGCAGCGGGATGGCACCTTCATTTCGTAAACGAAGACCGGACCATGGGCGGGCATGTTTATGAGCTCAGAATAAAGAACGGTCTCGTTCGTCTGGCCAAGAGAAGCTGCATTGAAATACAGCTGCCTAAAGACGCGGCGTTTGATACCTATTCACTTAAGAACGCATCCGATGAAGAAATAAAACAGGTAGAACAGGGGTGACCCTGTTACTGCCTGTTATTCCTTTTTGCCTGTCTATTTAATGTCCCGATCATAAACGAATGATACAAAAGCCGATCAACCATACTGTGCCGATTTGCAAAGTAAATCGCGCGCTTAGGCATAAACCCCGGTTTATGCCGGTCAAATTCGGCATTTGCTTTAGCAAATATCGAATAAGTCCGGCCTGCATAGCAGACCGGATCATTTCCTTCTTCAGGGGAGCTTTATCTTCGGCAGGAACTTAGTCATCCTGTCAGACACTTTGTATTTGATGCCTTCGCCGTCCAGTACTTCCAAAAATCTTTCCAGGGGTTTTCTGTTTTTGTCCATAAGCTGGAAACAGAGGCAGATTTTATCCTTTAATGCATTAACTTCAAGCATAAGATCCCCGTCGGTAATGTTGTAGATGCCCGTGATATGCTTCTCGATCCCCCCCTAAATTCAGCTGTCCCACATAGCTGACCGTATAATTATCTCTCGGATCGCTTCTGAAGGCACTGTGAGCCAGTGCATACTTTTTCTTCTCTTTGAGGGTCGGCTGATCGTCTATGCCTTTATGTGTCTCCGAAAGCTTCTTAAAGCGCTCGATACCAAGCTCTGCCTGATTCTGTAAAATTACGGCCCCCCTTGCGCGCATATTGAGCTTAGAGATCGGTTCATCCTTCATTTCCCATTCATATTTTACGTGGATGAAGCGCACATAATCACGATAAGACTCCTCTGCGCCTATATCATCACGATAATCGGCAGCTATCCTTCCTGCAATAAATGTTCCCTCTTTTTCCTTAAAGAAACGCGTCATCGCTTTATACATCATTGCCGTCAGCAGGGTATTGGGGCTCGCATCCATGCGCTTTGCGTAATCTATGAAGGATTCTGAAGGAATCTCTATTTCATAATAATAGTCTGATTTAGCGAACGGATTAAAAAGATACTTTAATGTCCTCATGATGGAGATGTTGGAATCACCCCCGTCGTAGCGTTTTACAGGTTCATCCCCGGGAAGAGCGTAAGCATCGGGGAAGAATACCTCGGCTTCCGTAACAGGCGTCCCCGGAAGCTTTATGTCTTTAGGCGGTTCAATGTCACGGCCATACTTTTTGCACATATAAAGATAAAGGGTCGTCTTCACCCAGAACATGACTCCAAAGCCGCCGCAGACAGAGTGTGAACAGTTGAACCAGACAGTGTCAGCCCTATAGGTTATGGCAAACAGATGTCCGTTTACCTCATCGCTGCCAAGAACCATCCTCTCGTCCTTTTCCGGAAGGACCGCTATCGGCCTGTCGTTAGGTTTTAAAACATAATTCTGCCCTTCATCGAGATCAACACTCACCCTGTAATAGGGGAAACGGGCAAACGCTTCCTGTGCGGTTTCATTCAGTATTCCGGCATCCACAGCCTCATCAAGACAGACCTTTATCCTTATGGAAAAGGGCAGTTTGTCCATATACTCATACAACAGATAAATATCGGGATTGTGGCTCATATCATTACCTCCTTGATCTTTGCCGCAGTGTGCACGGTAAACGGCACTTACAAAACTATATTATCAGGTTACGCAGGGAAAAGGGGTCGTTTTTACCCGGGGAAAAATGCTTGAAAAAGAAAAATCCTATGTGATATCATTTACGGGTATAAAGTTTTCCGGGCTGCACCGGTTTGAGCAGCAGATCAGGCACTCAGGCATAAGCGCCGGTTTATGCCGGTGACAGCGTGCTTCCTAAGGCCATCAGAGAATATCCGTGTTCACCTGAGGCCGGTTATCCGGTGTGGAAACCGTGTCCTTGATCTTAACTTCACGGAATACGGCCGCCTGGGAAAGATCATACATCTTGTTTGAGGAAAAGCCAAGGACGATGGGCCTTTCCAATATCCTTTCATTCTCACGGATCACGATCCCCTGCTCCCCGTTAGACAGCTGCACATAGCTGCCCACGGGCAGGATATGAAGGCTCCCGGCCAGAGCCTCGACATAATCCGAAGCATATTCCTCATGGTTCTCGATCATGATCTTATATGCCGAAAAAGGTGATTTCGGCGCCCTGTAAGGCCTGACTGCCGTCAGGACATCATAGATATCCGCCACCTTAAGTAACTTTGTGCCGGGTAAAAGGTTCTGCTCCTTCCTGTCCCATTCCGGACCCATCTGGTTCATAAGATCCTTGGAAAGCTGGATCAGGTAGCGTCTGACACCTGCAGGATATGAGTAGTTTTCTTTTAACAGGGCATAACCCTTCTGCTTTGCGGCCCTGACCTCATTAAGTTCATCCTTCGTCAGGGCTCCGCTTTTAAATAGGTACTCCTGGGGCGCGAGATATTTTCCGATATCATAAAAAATCGCAGCCTCTACCAGATATGTCCGTTCCTTTGTTTCCAGATTCAGTTTGCCTGCGATCACGGAGGTCAGGATCGCCACATTTAAGATGTGCTTGCTGACAAAATCCTTTTTTGTGCGCAGTGACTGGTTAAAATGCATGGGTTCCTTAAGGTAGCCGAATCTTCGGACAATAAGGTCTACGGTCTCATCCAGATTACTGATCGGTTTATCATCGATCAGATTCCGGCAGATCTCATCGATAACATACGCCTGTTTGTTCTGAAACGACTCCATCTCCAGCACATCATCGGATATCTCCGGCACGGGCTCCTGATCGTCCAGAACATACAGACCGAACAGATCCAGCCTTTTCAGCTGCGAAATAACGGCGGGGTCTGTCCTGGTGCCGCTGCCGTAGAGCAGCACTCCTTCAGTATTGTAAATAGGCCGAACGATGCGTTCTCCATGTTTAAGATCATTAATCTCGACAAATCTCATACATACACCCTGAAACTAAACAAACATAAAACAATTGTATTATATCTTACTATAAGCGATCCATCAAGTGTTGTATGAACAACAGTTATAGCCCCGGAAAGTGTGTTCCGTTCAATTGAGCTTGATTCATCCTTAAGCCTCAGGGTATAATAGGAAAAAACGAAGGAGCTTCGTGATGATCTCTACAAAAGGAAGATATGCGGTACGGGTAATGCTTGACCTGGCTCAGAATGATGACGGGAGCTATATTCCGTTAAAGGATATTGCGGAAAGACAGGAAATATCAAAAAAATATCTCGAGATAATAGTAAAGGATATGGTCACCGGCGGACTGGTCTCAGGCGTCAGCGGCAAGGGCGGCGGATACAGGCTGTGCCGGAAGCCGGACGAATATACCGTAGGTGAGATCTTAGAGCTTATGGAGGGCACGCTCTCTCCCGTCGCCTGCCTTTCCGGAGCGATAGAAAACTGCCCCAGAAAATCAAAGTGTCTCACTCTTCCCATGTGGGCCGAATATGACCGGATGGCGCATGATTTCTTTTACGGAAAAAAGCTGAGCGACCTGCTGCCATAACTTTAAAAATCCGTGATTTCGCGCGCAAAACCCACCGGGAGGGAAAAGGGCTCCGTTCTCCCTCCCTGCAGGCATCCATATTCAACGCCTTTACGATTCCGGTATAACATACTGTTCATTACTCTCTTCTCTGCACCTTCATGGCAACTTTATCTTCATACATAGCCGTATCCGCGCGTTTAAAAACTGTTTCCACATCACTGTCAGTCTCCGGACTGTACACGGCAAGCCCTATCGCGGCACGCACAAGTTCCCACTCATTTTCCTGTGTGACGGCATTGGTACGGATATCCTTAAACGCTTTAACCATACCCTCTGCCTGCGAAAAGGACTGATTTCTTAAAACAACAGTAAATTCGTCACCTCCGACACGATACACATTTTCCTTTCCAAACACCTCAGTAATTGCTTTTGCATTCGTTATCAGGTATTCATTTCCTTTTTCATGTCCGTATGTATCATTCACCCGTTTAAGGAAATTGACATCTACAACAATGATCGCAAATGATGCATCACCGGATAAAATCTGTTTTCCAGATCGGAAACCAGCAGATCATCAATATACGGGAGAAAAGCGTCTTTATAATCAACTATCATTCCGGGTTCCAGGCCGGGCTCATCCCCCGAATCCATATCAAAAACCACATAACAGCCGTCTTCCTGTATACGGGTCACATACAGGTACTTTATATCCGGATAAACCTCCATAAGCCGCTGGAGTTTTGCCCTGATCTCATCATAGCCGGGAGCATCACTGCCTTTTTCTATAAACTCCAGTGTTCTGTCTGCGTCGATCAGCTCAGCAGCATATTCAGTAAGGCCTTGGGCGGTTTTGATATGCTCCTGGATCGAATATCTGCGGAAAAGGAAAACACCTATGGCTATGGCTGCTATAATTGTAATAACATCCACGACCAAAAAGAATATTATGTATCGCTTTTCATTCGTTTGACTTACCTTCACTTTCATTTTCCCCCGCCATATTTCCATGTTCAGTTATCGCCGCGGTATCCTCTCTTGATTCCCGGTCAGGATATTATTCCCCGAACATGTATCTGCCCTTTTGAACAGTCCTGCTTATGCCGTTTAGAATGATCTCTGTCTCAACAGGCGTCTCAATCTCGTACCGGATACCATCCTCAGTATATTTCCAGCCTGAGCTCACCCTTCCATGAACCGTATGGAAACAC
The DNA here is from genome assembly GCA_024684065.1 of Lachnospiraceae bacterium. Next base: position 35,314 of record JAIKXO010000209.1, on the reverse strand, counting down.
ATCTGCGGCTAAGCCACACGCTTATATCCCGCTGAAAGCATCCGCCGTACGGCAGTTACCCCGATAAGTACACCGGCCATTCAGCTCCGGAAGCTGTCAATATACTCCAAACATCCTGCCACATAGAAAGTCAAGGATCCATCCCGTGTGAAGCATCACAGAAAGCAAATATCCTGTCATAAAAATCTCCGGCTTCTTCAAATGCCCCATGGCCAAGCCCTTCATATACGAACTTAACACTGCCCGGAATTCCTTCCAAAAGCTGTAAAGCCGCGTCGTTCCCTACCGTCCTGTCATCACTGCCTGCAATTATAAGCGTAGGGGCAGTGATCTTTCCCAGTTCACCGAGCACATCATATTTCAGTATTGCATCTGCGTTTCGTAAGAACCTTTCATAGTCTGCCGGTTTTGTAAACTTTGCAAGCACCGGGAACAGTCTTCTGTTTTTCTTAAGCCACCGGTCAGAATACATTTTTTCGGCAGTATCCTTCATCAGGCTTACATGATCTCCTTTTTTTGCCATCCCTATCCAGCCGGATACCGCATTTTTCACTGTTTCATTTGCGCTCGGCGCCGTGACGGCAAGGATCAGCCTGTTTACGAATTCCGGGTGATATATGGCGATACACTGCGCGATCATACCTCCCTGTGATACACCGCAAACATATGCTTTTTCTATCCCCAGAATTTTCATCGCCCTGACCTGATCATCCGCCATGTCCTTTATGCAGTACCCCTCCGGCATTTTATTCTTTCGGCTGAACATATATACCGTATAATCATTCAGGTATTTTTTATACGGAGCTGCGAGCAGCCATGCTTTACCCTTTACAGTTGTCAATCCGTCCGACAGTCCGGGAAGGACTATCAGTTTCTTATCTCCGTTACCGAAAGAAGCATAATACATATCCGTATCGTCAAGCTGCACGCTCCCGTTTTTAACGCTCTTTCCCATCTTTTGCATTACCTCCCCTCTTAAACATGAGTACAATAACGGCAAAAGAACAAAGCTGTGCGATAGCCACACGGAGAATCATCATTTCATCAATCCCATTCTCCGTAACAACGTGGAGCAGGTTGGTTGCAACACAGTTGTTGAAGAAATGGTCTGCCATGCCTGCATACAGACTTCCCGTCATCCGGTAAAGAAGCCCCCACTTAATCCCCATCAAACCTGCCAGAATTATATATCCTGCGCTGAGCGCCAGGAATGACACAATATTAATGTCACCGTCTATCAGATTATGAAGGGGGGTCACGATATGCCATACCCCGAACAGAAAGGCCTGAAACAGCAGCGCATATTCCCTGGAATGATCGATACTGGCAATATGATAAAACAGTCCCCGGAATGTACCCTCCTCCATTACCACGTTGATGATATTGAAAAAAATGCACATCAATATAAAACCGAACCCGGTATGGACAGCGGTTTCTCCTGTCAGGGAAAAACCTGTTGTGAAAAATCCAAACCTGATATCATGGCCTTTACTCTTAAGGACCATGATCTCCAACCCGTACGAGATAACAAAGGAGCAAAGAGCGACCAATAGTCCCAGACCCAGGTTCCTGACAAGTCCCGTCTTCGCAAATCCGATAGTCGTCCACTTCCATTTAACAGAGCGCAATACGATGAATACAACACCGATCCCGAACAACTTGTTGATGAAATTCTCTCCAAATACGGTTTCATCCATTTTCAGGACGATCGCTTCGAATCCATGAACCGTTATCAGAACCGCAAAAATGATCCAACAGGAAATAACAGTATTCTTCTTTATTAATTCACCCATAGTTCAAGACTCCTCGCACGATTATCTGCAGGTTTTCCTAAGCCGCTCCGAACGCTGCATCCTTCTTCGTAAACACTGTATCACAGGCAGCTTTACCTGACCGCGCCGGTCTGCAAAGCAGATCGCGCGCTCAGGCACGAATCCGGTTCATGCCGATCCGGTCCGTTTTACAGGCCGGATCATTTCCTGTAAAAATACTCGATAACTGAATTTAATTCCGTTATTGAGTATAACATATTTATCTGTATCCTCCTTATAATAATCTCTGAAAAATATAACAGAATTTTTAAAAAACTGACGGATCCGTTCCCATGCTTCTTTATCACCCTTTTTAACCGTAAATGCACATTCTCCGCAGCCACGATCACAAGCCTCCTTTGGGGTCAGAAATGTTTACAGACTGCCCAAAGCATGAAAAAGGCACCTGCCTGGGAATTCACTAAAGCAGGTGCCTGTTAAACCAATACAAACTGACTTCTTGATCGTTTCTCTGTTTAATTTTCAGCCAAATCCGTACTCTGCATCATATTCCGTGACGTGTATGAAGCATTTTCACGCTCTTACATGAGGCTTCATCGTAAAGCTTATTCCGTAAACAGAGCTGTCGAATAATATCTGTCTCCGCTGTCGGGAAGCAGGGCAACGATCACCTTGCCCTTGTTCTCAGGCCTCTTTGCAAGCTCGATGGCTCCTGCCAGTGCGGCTCCCGAAGAAATACCGACAGAGATCCCCTCCTTCCTCGAAAGAAGCTTAGCGGTTTCAAAGGCATCTTTATTTGAAGCCTTGTATACCTCATCATATACCTTCGTATTCAATACATCCGGCACAAAGCCTGCTCCTATCCCCTGGATCTTATGGGCGCCTGCCCTGCCTTCCGAGAGGACCGGTGAATCCTCGGGCTCTAAAGCAACGATCTTTATATCCGGATTCTGCTCCTTAAGATATTCGCCCGTACCGGTTACCGTACCGCCTGTTCCTACTCCGGCTATGAAAATGTCTACCTTGCCGTCCGTATCCTTCCATATCTCAGGACCGGTCGTTGCCTTATGGATCGCCGGGTTTGCGGGGTTTACAAACTGTCCGGGGATAAAGCTGTCGGGGATTTCCTTTGCAAGCTCTTCCGCCTTCGCGATGGCGCCCTTCATTCCCTTTGAGCCTTCGGTGAGCACGATCTCCGCACCGTAGTTTTTAAGTATGCTTCTGCGCTCTACGCTCATTGTCTCCGGCATGGTGAGTATGATGCGGTATCCCTTTGAAGCCGCGATAGATGCGAGGCCTATACCCGTATTCCCTGAGGTAGGCTCGATAATGACAGAGCCCTCCTTAAGAAGCCCTTTCTCCTCGGCATCCTCGATCATCGCTTTTGCGATACGGTCCTTAACGCTTCCGGCCGGATTGAAATACTCAAGCTTAACAAGCACGGTCGCTTCAAGCCCCAGCTCCTTTTCAATATTTACAACCTCTACCAAAGGCGTATTTCCAACAAGTCCAAGTGTTCCTTTATAAATATTTGCCATTCTATTATTCCTCCTTTGATATTTCCATAGTATTTTATAACGCTGCAAAGCCCTTTTCAAGGTCTGCAATGATATCATCTATGTGCTCGGTTCCTATCGAGAGCCTGATAGTGCTCTGACGTATCCCCTGATCCAGAAGCTCTTCCTCTGAGAGCTGGGAATGGGTCGTTGTCGCCGGATGGATAACAAGGCTCTTTACATCAGCAACATTTGCAAGGAGCGAGAATATCTCAAGATTGTCGATAAACTTCCAGGCTTCCTCTTTTCCGCCCTTGATATCAAAGGTAAAGATAGATCCGCCGCCGTTGGGGAAATATTTCTCATACAGCGCATGATCGGGATGATCGGGAAGAGACGGATGGTTCACCTTTTCAACCTTGGGATGGTTATTCAAAAATTCCACCACCTTTTTCGTATTCTCCGAATGGCGCTCAAGCCTCAGGGAAAGGGTCTCCACGCCCTGTAAAAGCAGGAAAGCGTTGAACGGAGAGATCGCAGCGCCCGTATCCCTCAAAAGGATTGCCCTTATATAGGTAACAAAAGCTGCCGGTCCCACAGCGTCATAGAAGGATACGCCATGATAGCTCGGATTGGGGTCCGCGATATTCGGATACTTTCCGCTGGCCTTCCAGTCAAACTTTCCGGATTCAACGATAATGCCTCCAAGCGTTGTACCGTGACCGCCGATGAATTTTGTCGCCGAGTGTACCACGATATCCGCCCCATGCTCGAACGGCCTTATAAGATAAGGGGTCCCGAAGGTGTTGTCTATGACAACCGGAAGTCCGTGCCTGTGAGCTATCTCTGAAACAGCGTCAATATCAGGGATATCACTGTTGGGGTTGCCGAGGGTCTCTAAGAATATCGCCCTTGTATCATCCCTGATCGCCGCTTCGACCTCGGAAAGATTATGGATATCTACGAAGGTGGTCTGTATCCCGTACTGGGGAAGCGTGTGCTCCAGAAGGTTGAAGGTCCCGCCGTATATCGTCTTCTGAGCCACAATATGTCCGTCGTTTGCTGCAAGAGCCTCTATCGTATATGTGATCGCAGCGGCTCCGGAAGCTAACGCAAGAGCAGCGCTTCCCCCTTCAAGGGCTGCAAGCCTTTTTTCCAGGACGTCCTGGGTTGAATTGGTAAGCCTGCCGTAAATGTTTCCGGCATCTGCAAGGCCGAAGCGGTCCGCGGCATGCTTGCTGTTATGAAAAACATAGGATGTGGTCTGGTAGATGGGCACCGCCCTTGAATCCGTAGCGGGATCTGCCTGCTCCTGTCCTACATGTAACTGTAAGGTTTCAAATTTATATGTACTCATGATAAAATCTCCTTTTCATTCCTGATAATATAATAATAAGATATTGTTTTGCTTCTGCACAAAAATTTACCCGGGGCTGTATCCGGCTCCCGGGCATCAGTCTGAGACGCGTGCTTCAACATCGCATCAGATCAGGGCACGCAAATGTACACGGCACCCCGGATGACAGACCTGCCCGACAGCATGGCATTCGATGGATGCAACAGATCCCTCTGTCATTTTTATGATTAATGATACGAAACATCCCCTTCACTCCTTTCTCCATGTTGCACCGGGCTGCCCCGCAGACCGGATCATTACCTTGTTGCGCCGATTTGCGCTGCAAATCGTGCGCTTTGGCATAAACCCTAAGGTTTATGCCGATCCGGGCTGCCCCGCAGACCGGATCATTACCTTGCTGAAAGGATAATAACATCATTCACCTACTATGTCAATAGGTATTTTGTAATTATTTTTTACGGTTTTATTCCAGCTCATCCAACAGCATTTTGGCCGCCCTGCCTCTGGAGATCCCGTTGTCCATGGCCTGCTTTCCTATGTATTTATGGGCCTCATCCTCGGTCATGTGCTTTTTCTCTACCAGAAGAAGTTTAGCCTTGCTTACTGTCCTTAGCTCCTCGATCTTTTCCTCAAGCGCCGTATTTTTCTTTTCAAGATCATGCATCCTGTTCTGGACGGCAGTAAGATACCTTATGGCAGCATCGATCCTGCCCCTCGGAGCCGGCTTCGGAACGACCAGGATCCCATAGTCGGTCACCCTCGTAAGCGCGTCTTCAAAGACCTCCTGCGGGACGACTAAAAGAACGGACGCACTGCTCTTTTCGGCGGCATCAATGGCGAAATCCTCTCCCGTCTCATCGGGCAGAGGCGCATTGACGGCAATAAGATCATAATACCTTTCCAGGATGCTCCTTCGGGCAAGTGAAGCGCTCTTCTTTACATCTATCGTGATAAAGCCCGTAAGCGACCTCTTCACCGCCATCACGAACTGCTCCGAGGAGGATACTATCAATATGGAGTTGCACATGTCATTTTTTCGTGGCATAAACCGTCTCCCGATATGATTATCCCGTGTATGCCCTGATGATCCCCTCCGGGACACAGCTTCTCACAAACGCGCTCTTTGCCGCGATCACTGCTGCCTCCCTTCTCGAACCGGGCAGCAGCATTGCCTCGCTTGCCGTCTCTTCGGGAAGCGAAAGCTCATTTTCTATTCCCCAAAGCCCCGCATAAATCAGAAGCGCATAGACCAGATAAGGATTGCTTGAAGCATCGGGGCTCCTTAGCTCCGCCCTCGTTTTCCCCTTTCTGGTTTCAATATACATAAGTTCCGATTCTCCGGCACTTGACCAGTTCACCTTATCCGGCGCCGAACTGTTACCGAGCCTCGAATATGAAGCATCAGCTGGATTAAGAAATATCGTCATGTCCCGGATCTTATCTATTATGCCCGCCGCCGCGTATCTTGCCAGATCGTTACCGTCCTTATCCACGGCATATATATTTATATGGTATCCGTTGCCCGGACAGCCCTCAAGCGGCATGGGCGAAAAATCGGCCACAAGCCCATAACGGTCCGCTATAGTGCATACCGCCATCTTGAAGGTCACCATCTGATCCGCAGCCTTAAGAGGCTTCGCGTAATGAAAATCTATCTCATTCTGTCCCGGACCCCTCTCATGATGCGATCTTTCGGGCGTCAGCCCCATACGTTCTATGGTAAGGGAGATCTCCCTTCTTACGTTCTCGCATTTATCAAGGGGTGCGATATCCATATATCCTGCTTTGTCATAGGGAATTTTCGTGGGATTGCCTTCCTCGTCCTTTGTAAAAAGGTAAAACTCGGTCTCATTGCCGAAACGGAATTCAATCCCGGCCTCTTCCGCCCTTTTTACCGCGTTTCTCAGTATCCCCCTTGTATCCGATACATATTCTTCTCCCTCAGGGGTGAACACATCACAGAACATCCTGAGGACCCTTCCGCTGTCCGGTCTCCATGGAAGGATAGCCATGGTGTCCGGATCCGGTTTAAGATAAAGCGCGGCATGACGGCACTCCTCGAACCCCGATATTTCCTTCGCGTTTATCGGAGCCCCGTCTTCAAAGTCCTTCTTCACTTCGCCCGGCGTGACTGATATATTCTTCTGCACGCCGAATGCATCCCTGAAAGCCAGACGTATGAACTTTACGTCCTCCTCCTCAATAAACTTCATCACTTCATCAACCGTGTAGCCCATAAACCGCCTGCCTCCTTATAACCAAATCAGTATACTGCGCCGGTCTGCGCAGCAAATAGTGCGCTTTAACTCTCTCTAAAATACGCTCTTTATCCGCGCCACTGCCTCCGTAGTGTCCTTCCTGTCTCCAAATGCCGTCAGCCTGAAATAATGCTCCCCGTTAGGCCCGAAGCCTGAGCCGGGAGTACCGACTACGTTTGCTTTTTCCAAAAGGATATCAAAAAATTCCCAGCTTGTCATGTTTTCCGGAGTCCTGAGCCAGATATACGGAGCATTTATACCCCCCGAGACGGTAAAGCCCGCCTCCTTCAGTCCTCCTGATATGATCCCGGCATTCTCCATATACCATGAAATCTGTGCTTCTATCTGCTTTCTTCCGCGCTCCGAATAAACCGCTTCACCCGCCCTCTGGATGATATAGGGAGCCCCGTTATACTTTGTCCCGTGCCGCCTTGCCCAGAGGTCCCATAAGGACACGCCCTCTGCCTTAAGAGCCTTTGGGATCACCGTAAAACCCAGCCTCAGACCCGTAAATCCCGCCGTCTTTGAAAAAGAGCGGAATTCTATCGCACATTCCTTCGCGCCCTCGCACTCATAGATGCTGTGCGGCACATCATCCTCATGTATATAAGCTTCATACGCGGCATCATAAAGGATGACAGCTTCGTTCTTAACAGCATAATCCACCCAGTCCTGAAGCACATCCTTCTTCATGACGGCCCCTGTCGGATTGTTCGGAAAACACAGATAGATAAGGTCCGGCACTTCCTTCGGGAGCTCCGGGGCAAATTCCGTTTCCGCCCTGCAGGGCATATAGATCACGTCCTTATACAGACCACGTTCTTCATCATACGGTCCCGTTCTTCCGGCCATAACATTGGAATCCACATAAACGGGATATACGGGATCCTGGACCGCTATCCTGTTATCCGTCCCGAAGATCTCCTGGATGTTTGAGCAGTCGCATTTCGCCCCGTCAGAAATGAATATTTCATCCGGCGATATATCGCATCCTCTCTCCTTATAATCCTTTTGGGCGATCACACTCCTTAAGAACTCATAGCCGAGATCCGGGGCATAGCCCTTAAAGGTCTCCTCCCTTCCCATTTCGTCAACTGCTGTATGAAGAGCCTTTATTATCTCCGGCGCGATGGGCTGGGTCACATCCCCGATACCGAGACGTATCACCCTTTTATCGGGGTGCGATGCCTCGTATTCCCTGACTTTTTTTCCTATCGCCGAAAACAGATAGCTTCCCTGAAGCTTCATATAATTATGATTTATTTTAGCCATGTTCCATTCCTCCTCTATTGAAAGGGGGTTTTGCCCCTGAAATATCTGACATACCCTCTTCAGAGTCGGGGGCTCCTTATATAAAGGGTTCTGCCGCTTATACAGCTGATACGGGCTCTTACTGCCGGTCACTTCCCCATTCTCAGATATACACTCTGCATCATCCGCCATGCCGTAAACAAGCCCTGGTCTGCACCGATTTGCGAAGCAAATCGTGTACTCAGGCATAAACACAGTTTATGCCGATCCGGTCCGTAAGACGGACCGGATCATTATCTCAGTCACCGCTAAATAGTGCTTATCCTCGGTGAAATGTCCTCGAGGACATCAAGCAAAATCCTTACGGTGTCAAGCGACGTAAACATCGTGACCCCGTTCAGGATAGCGCATTTTCTGATCTCTGCCCCGTCCTTAAAATGGACTCCCGAAAGGATCGCCCGTGTATTAATGATATAGCTCACATATCCGGCCCTTATGGATCTTAATATCTCATCGCTTCCGTCACTTAGCTTTCCCCTTATGCGGGTCCTTATCCCATGCTCCTTTAAGAACATTCCGGTCCCCACCGTGGCCTCTATATTAAAGCCAAGCTCATAAAATCGCCTTATGAGCGGAAGGGCTTCCTCCTTGTCCTCATCGGCGAGGGTCACCATTACCGTCCCATATTCCTTCATCTTTATGCCCGATGCCTGAAGGGCTTTATACAGCGCCCTCTTAAGGCTTTTGTCATATCCGATGGCCTCCCCTGTCGATTTCATCTCAGGCGACAGGTATGCGTCCATCCCGTTAAGCTTTTCAAAGGAAAATGCCGGTGCCTTCACATACCAGAAATCCTTTTCCGAAGGAACAGTTCCCGACAGTCCCTGCTCTTTAAGCGTTTCTCCGAGCATCACCCTGGTCGCTATGTCCACAAGCGGGATCCCCGTTGATTTCGACAGAAAGGGGACGCTTCTTGAGGCTCTGGGGTTCACCTCTATTATATATACATTCTCATTCCCGTCTACGATAAACTGGATATTAAAGAGGCCTTTTATACCTGTTCCCGTCCCCAGGATCTCCGTATACTCACTGATAGTATCCTTAACCTTCTGCGATATGGAAAAAGGCGGGTAGACACTTATGCTGTCTCCTGAATGCACGCCGGTCCGCTCCACGAGCTCCATGATCCCGGGAAGAAAAACGCTCTCCCCGTCACAGACCGCATCCACCTCAACCTCTTTTCCGTAGATATATTTATCGACCAGCACCGGCCCCGCCTGTCCCGCTTCTTCGGCCTCAAAAGCATTTTTCAGATAGATCCTTAAGCTTTCCTCGTTCGCGACGATCTCCATTGCTCTTCCGCCTAACACAAAGGAAGGCCTCACCAGGACAGGGTATCCGATTTCCTCTGCCGCTCTTATTCCCGCTTCTATATCAGTGACCGCGATCCCCTCGGGATGCGGTATTCCCAACGTCTTAATGACGTTCTCAAAAGCATCCCGGTCTTCAGCCCTGAATATCGCTAAAGGATCTGTTCCGATGATCTTCACCCCTCTTTTGGAAAGAGGTTCTGTAAGGTTAAGCGCAGTCTGCCCCCCGAGGGATGTGATCACCCCTTCCGGCTTTTCAAGATCAACGATGTTCATTATATCCTCGGGTGTGAGCGGTTCGAAATACAGCTTGTCGGATACGGAGTAATCCGTTGAGACCGTCTCCGGATTATTATTAACAACAATCGCCTCATAACCCAGCCCGCGGATGGTTTTTACGGCATGCACGGTGGAATAGTCGAATTCCACCCCCTGCCCTATCCTGATGGGACCGGAACCAAGGACTATGATCTTCTTATTGTCTGAAACGACGGATTCGTTTTCCTCCTCATAGGTTGAGTAAAAATAAGGAACATAGCTCTTAAATTCGCTTGCGCAGGTATCGATCATCTTGTATACGGGACGGATCCCGTACTCTTTCCTGAGGTGCCAGATATCGGTTTCACTGCATTCTGTCAGCTCCCCGATATAGGAATCCGAAAAGCCCATCCTTTTTGCTTCGAGCAGAAGCTCCCGGCCGATCACGGGGGTATCCGGCAAATCATTTATGCAATTCTTCTCGATCTTTATCTCAAAATCAACGATCTTCTTTATCTTATCAAGAAAGAACATATCGATCCTTGTTCTTTCATATATCACATGGGGATCGACGCCCAGCCACAGAAGCTCTGAAATGGCGTAAATCCTGTCATCCGTTCCCTCCCCGATATACCTAAGCAGCTTATCTGCGGCTTCTTTCCTGCCCTCATTCCCCTCCTTATCCGAAAGGGTCTTCACATCGAATTTCTCAAGATGTATATGGTTCTTTCCGTCCTCAAGCGAACGGATCGCCTTGAGCAGGCTTTCCTCCATGGTCCTGCCTATGCTCATGGTTTCTCCTGTGGCCTTCATCTGGGTGGAAAGCTCATTCGAGGCCAGGGTGAACTTATCAAAAGGAAATCTCGGCATCTTTGTGACCACATAATCAAGCGCCGGCTCGAAACAGGCCGGGGTGTTCGCAAGAAGGATCTCATCGAGATTTAACCCGACGGCGATCTTTGCCGACACCCTTGCTATGGGATATCCGCTCGCTTTGGAGGCAAGGGCCGAAGACCTTGATACCCTGGGATTCACCTCTATCACATAATAGTCAAAGGATTCCGGGTCGAGGGCAAACTGGACGTTACAGCCCCCTTTTATCTTAAGAGCCCTGATTATCTTAAGAGCGCTGTCCCTGAGCATGTGATACTCTTTATTGGCAAGCGTCTGGCATGGAGCGACAACAATGGAATCCCCGGTATGGATCCCCACCGGGTCAAGATTTTCCATGCTGCAGACAGTGATGGCGGTATCGTTGGCATCGCGCATCACTTCGTATTCGATCTCCTTATAGCCCTTGATGCTTTTCTCGACAAGGACCTGATCAACGGGAGAGACGGAAAGCGCGTTCTTCATCCTTTCACGCATTTCATCGGGATCATTCGCAAATCCGCCTCCTGTTCCCCCAAGCGTAAAGGCGGGCCTCAAAATGACCGGATAGCCTATCTTCTCTGCCGCCTCAAGCCCTTCCTCCACGCTTTGCGCGATAGCAGACGGGACCACGGGTTCGGAAAGCTCCTCGCACAGCTTCTTAAACTGTTCACGATCCTCGGCTCTCCTTATGCTCTCCGCATCGGTCCCGAGCAGTTCTATCTCGCACTCGGAAAGCACGCCCTTGTCATAAAGCAGGAGCGATAAGTTGAGCCCGGTCTGCCCTCCTATCCCCGGAATGATCGCGTCCGGCCTCTCATAACGGCAGATACGCGCCATGTATTCAAGTGTCAGCGGCTCCATGTAGACCTTGTCCGCAATGGAATTATCCGTCATTATGGTCGCAGGGTTGGAATTGGCAAGTATCACCTCATAGCCCTCTTCCTTCAGGGCAAGACAGGCCTGTGTCCCCGCATAGTCAAACTCTGCGGCCTGTCCTATGACTATGGGACCGGAACCTATTACCAGTACTTTTTTTATATCAGTGCGCTTCGGCATTTTGCGCATTCTCCTTTTTCATAAGCTCTGTAAATCTTTCAAAAAGGTGCCTGGAATCCTGCGGTCCCGGAGCGCTCTCCGGATGATACTGAACGGAAAATACCCTGTCTTTGACGCATTCTAAGCCTTCCACCGTATTATCGAGGATATTTATATGAGATACCGAAAGTCCGGTTCCCCCAAGAGATCTTTCATCCACCGCATAGCTGTGGTTCTGGCTTGTTATCTCGATCTTCCCTGTCCGAAGCTCGCGCACGGGATGGTTTCCCCCTCTGTGACCGAATTTAAGCTTATAGGTCCCTGCTCCATAGGAAAGCGCAAGGAGCTGATGTCCGAGGCAGATCCCGAACATCGGGATTTTTCCCCTCAGACACTTAAGGGTCTCTATCACCTCCGGTACGTCTTTTGGATCCCCCGGACCGTTTGATATGAACACTCCGTCCGGATGCAGGGAAAGGATCTCTTCCGCATTCGTATCATAAGGCACGATGGTAACATTACACCTGTTTTTATTTAGCATCCTTATGATGTTCGTTTTCATTCCGCAGTCTATGGCGACCACGTTAAAGAGAGGATTTGAGGTGCGGCTGTATCGCTTTTTCAGGCAGCTGCTCCTTTTTACCGCATCGTGAGGGATCACGGTCCTTTCAATTTCCTTAAGCCCCTCTGAAACGGAAACCTCCCTGTCAGTGATAATGCATCTCATGGTCCCGCGTTCGCGGATATTTCTTACAAGCTTTCTTGTATCTATACCCGAGATACCCGGTATATCAGCTTCTTCAAGCAGCTCCGGCAGGGTCTTTGCCCATCTGAAGTTTGACGGGTTCTCATTGATATCCCTTACGATCAGCGCCGAAGGAGTGATCTCCCTGCTTTCAAAATCCTCATCGGCCACGCCGTAATTCCCTATAAGGGGATATGACATAACAACAGCCTGGTCTGTATAGGAAGGATCCGAAATGATCTCCTGATAGCCCGTCATCGATGTGTTGAACACGATCTCGCAGACCTTCGTGACATAAGCTCCGAAGCCCTTTCCGGGATACTCGCTTCCGTCCTCTAAGATAAGCTTTCTGTCAAAGTCCATGTTATCCCTGCCTCCTGTCAGACGTTTCAAGCGACGCCCTGACAAATTCCTTAAAGATCGGATGCGGTCTGTTGGGCCTTGATTTAAATTCCGGATGGAACTGTACCCCGATGTAGAAAGACAGCCCATTAAGCTCTACGGTCTCAACAAGCTTCCCGTCCGGCGACATTCCCGATAAAACAAGCCCCGCATCCGAAAGCTCCTTCCTGTAATCATTGTTGAATTCATACCGGTGCCTGTGGCGCTCTGATATCTCCTGTTTTCCGTAACATCTTTCCATGAGCGTCCCGGGCTTTATATGACAGGGGTAGCTTCCAAGCCTTAAGGTGCCTCCCTTTTCTATTTCATCGGACTGTCCGGGCATGAAGTCTATAACCTTATGTTCCGAAGGCTCCGCAGATTCTCCCGAGCATGCATCCTTAATCCCGGCCACGTTCCTCGCAAACTCTATAACCGCGATCTGCATTCCGAGACAGATCCCGAAATATGGGACATTTTCCTCCCTTGCGTATTCTGCTGAAAGGATCATCCCCTCTATTCCCCTGTCCCCGAAGCCTCCCGGCACTATGATACCGGAAACATCTTTAAGCGCTTCCTTAACGGAGGATTCCCGAAGCTCCTCCGAATCTATCCACCTGATATTTACCCTGGCTCCATGCGCATATCCCGCATGATGCAGAGCCTCCGCTACGGAAAGGTAGGCATCGTGAAGCTGGACGTATTTTCCCACAAGGGCAATGGTGACCTCCCTGTCAGAGCCTGCGATCCTTTTAGAAAGCTGCTCCCATTCCCTAAGATCCGGCGCCTTTGCATCGATCCCCAGTTCCCTGCAGACAACTCCCGAAAAATTCGATCTTTCAAGCATGAGAGGGGCATCATAAAGGCTGTCTAAAGTCCTGTTTTCGATGACGCAGTCCTCTTTGACGTTGCAGAACATGGATATTTTCCTGAATATCCCTTCTTCAAGCGGTTCATTGCATCTGAGAACGATGATGTCCGGATTGATCCCCATTCCCTGAAGCTCCTTGACGGAATGCTGGGTCGGCTTTGACTTGTGCTCATTGGAGCCGTGCAGATAAGGGACAAGGGTGACGTGGATAAAGAGGCTTTCTCCCCTTCCGGTTTCCAGAGAGATCTGACGGACTGCCTCCAGGAAAGGCTGCGATTCTATATCGCCGATAGTACCCCCGATCTCCGTGATCACGACGTCCGCGCCGGTTTCCTTTCCCGCGCGGTATATGAATTCCTTTATCTCGTTCGTGATATGCGGGATCACCTGGACCGTGGAGCCTAAGTACTCTCCTCTGCGTTCCTTGTTAAGAACATTCCAGTATACCTTTCCCGAGGTGAGGTTTGAATATTTTGTAAGGTCCTCATCTATGAACCGTTCATAATGTCCGAGATCCAGATCGGTCTCCGCCCCGTCCTCCGTCACGTAGACCTCGCCATGCTGATAGGGACTCATGGTTCCCGGATCCACATTTATGTACGGATCCAGCTTCTGGGCAGCCACCTTAAGGCCTCTCGCCTTTAAGAGCCTTCCCAGTGAGGCCGCCGTGATCCCCTTGCCAAGCCCGGAGACCACGCCTCCGGTAACGAAAATATATTTTGCCATAGTTCACTCCCACTCCACCGTTCCCGGAGGTTTAGATGTAATATCATAGACGACCCTTGACACTGAGGGTACCTCATTCGTTATCCTGCTGCCTGCCCTTTCAAGGACTTCGTAAGGCAGCTTTGTCCAGTCCGCTGTCATGAAATCATCCGTAGTAACCGCCCTTAAGGCTATAACGTGTCCATAGACCCTGGCATCTCCCTTGACTCCGACGCTGTATGAATTCGTAAGCACCGCAAAATACTGGTCAGGCCTCTGTACTGAAGGTTCCTTTGTCACCTCTTCCCTGAAAATGGCATCCGCCTCCCTCAATATCTCAAGCTTTTCCCGGGTTATATCCCCGATCACGCGCACCGAAAGTCCCGGTCCCGGGAAAGGCTGTCTCCACACGAGCGCCTCGGGTATGCCGAGCATGGTCCCGACCGCCCTTACCTCATCCTTAAAGAAATATCTTAAAGGCTCGATGATCCTCTCAAAGGACATTGTGTCCGGAAGGCCGCCGACATTATGATGGCTCTTTATCACCGCGGAATCTCCCTTCCCGCTTTCTATTATGTCGGGATATATCGTCCCCTGAGCCAGTATATCGATATTCCCTGCTTTCAGGGCTTCTTCCTCAAAAACCCGGATGAACTCCTCTCCTATGATCTTTCGTTTCTCCTCCGGCTCCGTAATACCCTTAAGCCTGTCAAGGAACCGGTCGGAAGCATTGCAGCGTATGAGATTCAGTCCCATATCCTTCATGAGGATCTTTTCAACCTGATCGCCCTCATTCTTCCGAAGAAGCCCGTGATCCACGAACACGCATATAAGATCATGCCCTATGGCCTTATTAAGAAGGACTGCGGCGACGGTCGAATCCACCCCTCCCGACAGGGCCAGAAGCACCCTTTTTCCGGACAGCTCCTTACTGTACTTTTCTATCTGTTCTTTCGCAAAATCAGCTGCCTGCCAGTCTCCTTTGCAGCCGCATATATTAAAGAGGAAGTTATGAAAGATCTGTTTTCCGTACTCGGTATGGGTAACCTCCGGATGGAACTGGACAGCGTATATCTTTTTTTCATCATTCTCCATCGCAGCGCAGGGACATTGATCAGTGGAAGCGGTTATCCTGTAACCGGCAGGCTCCTTAACTATACGGTCCGTATGGCTCATCCAGCATATGCTCTCTTCCCGCACATCCCTGAAAAGCTCTGTCTCCTGAGCCTTAAGCCCTATCTTCCCGTATTCTCCCGCCGAACCCGCAGAGGACACTTCCCCTCCTGCCATAAAGCTTATAAGCTGCGCCCCATAGCAGATGCCGAGTATCGGTATGCCAATATCCAGAATCTCCTCCGGATAATGAGGCGAGGTCTCCTCATAAACATTATAAGGACCGCCGGTGAAGATGATGCCCTTATATCCGCCGTCTGCGATCTCCCCGGGGCTTATAATGCTGTACGGCTTTATTTCCGCATATACATGATGTTCCCTTACCTTACGGGCGATCAGCTGGTTATACTGACCGCCGAAATCCAGGACCAGAATCTTTTCCATATGAACTGTTCATCCTTCTTCTGTTATCACACTTATTCATAAAACAGTCTTCCGCCGCGCTGAATAACCTGCACCGGCAAGGCTTACACAAAACGGCCGGAATCTGCACACTGTCGCTTACTCCACGGTCACGCTCTTTGCGAGGTTCCTTGGTTTGTCAACGTCCAGTCCCTTTGCGACGCTTATATAGTATCCAAACAGCTGAAGCGGGACTACGGCAAGGATCCCCGAAAAATGATCGTCGGTAACAGGTATGCTTATCAGATAGTCAAGACTGTCCTTCACAGTATCGCTCCGGTCGTTCGTTATTCCTATCAGGTAAGCGCCTCTCGCCCTGCACTCCTTCATATTGCTGAGTGTCTTTTCTATGAGCGGCTTCTGTACGAGGACGCCGACCACGGGCGTATGATCCTCGATAAGGCTTATCGTGCCGTGCTTAAGCTCTCCCGCCGCATAAGCCTCACTGTGGATGTAGGTTATCTCCTTAAGCTTCAGGCTCCCTTCCATGCTTATCGCATAATCCGCGCCTCTTCCGATGAAAAAGGCGTCTTTTGTATTGGAATATTTGGACGCTATCCACTGAAGCCTCTCCTGGTCTCCGAGGATCGAAGAGATCTTATCCGGCAGAGCCTTAAGCTCCCCGATATAAGCCTGATACTTGATGGCATCCATCCTGTTCTTTATATATCCCAGCTTGACGGCAAGCATATACATCATGACAAGCTGGGAGGAAAACGCTTTTGTCGTGGCAACCGCTATCTCCGGCCCCGCCTTGGTATAGAGCACGTTATCCGCCTCCCTCGCTATGCTTGAGCCTTCCACGTTCACTATTCCGAGAGTTTTGAGACCGTTCTTCTTTGAGATCCTGAGCGCCTCCAGACTGTCCGCTGTCTCGCCTGATTGCGATATAAGGATCACAAGGGCGTTTTCGTCGGGCAGGATCTTCCGGTAACGAAACTCGGATGCAAGCTCTACCCTGACCGGTATTTCCGCCATGTCCTCAAGGACATACTGCGCGGTCATTCCCACATGCCAGGCCGAACCGCAGGCAACGATATATATGGCTCCGACTGCCTTAAGATAATCATCCGTAAGGCCTGCCGCGCTAAAATCGATCTCATAACCGTTTTCGGTCCTGAACCGTTCCGGTCCGTCCCCTCCCCCAGGTTCCGAAGGTTCCTGCCTTCTTATGATGCTGTCGAGCGTGTTTCGCACCGCTTCGGGCTGTTCATGGATCTCCTTCATCATAAAATGCTCGAACCCGCCCTTTTCAGCACCTTTTACATCCCATGTGACCTCTGATTCTTCAATCGTGATCTCATCGCCGTTAAGGTCAAAGAAATGCACTTCTCCCGGGAGAAGTCTTGCCGCCTGAAGATTGCCGATATAATATACCCTTCTCGTATGATTGAGCATCGCCGTCACATCGGAGGCTAAAAAAGCTTCGTCTCCGGAGACTCCGATGATCATCGGGCTGTCCTTTCTCGCCGCATATATTTCGCCGGGATAGTCCTTAAACATAAGCGCAAGGGCGTAGCTCCCCCTGACCCTCACCATCATACGGTTTATCGCATCTATGGGGCCCATCTTATACTTTTTATAGTAATAGTCGACAATCTTGATAACGACCTCTGTATCGGTATCGCTGTAAAACCGGTAGTCATGGCGCAGAAGCTTTTCCTTAAGCTCCTCGTAATTCTCGATGATACCGTTATGAACGCCTATTACGTCTGTTTCCGTATAGTCCGATTCATTCTCGTGAAAATCCCCGCTCAAATGCGGATGGGCGTTTATTTCATTCGGCTCTCCATGCGTCGCCCATCTCGTATGGCCGATCCCGCAGCATCCGGGAAGCATTTTCCCCTTGCCCGTCTTCTCGATCAGATTGACAAGCTTTCCTGTGGCCTTAACCATCCGGGCCGTACCCTGCTCATTAAGGACTGCGATCCCCGCGGAGTCATAGCCCCTGTATTCCAGCTTCGAAAGCCCCTCAAGCAGAATATCCGCCGCCTGTCTGTGTCCCGTAAATCCAACAATTCCGCACATCTTCCCCTCCTTCCTGCACCGATTTGCGAAGCAAATCGTGTGCTTAGGCACGAACTTTAGTTCGTGCCGATTCGGTCTGTTTTACAGACCGAATCATTTCCGCTCTGCACCGATTTACGCAGTAGATCGTGCGCTTAGGCACGAACTTTAGTTCGTGCCGATCCTCCAAAACTTTAAAGGTTTGTGTACCCCATCAGTGCCTCATCCACGGCCCTCGCCGCATTCCGGCCCTCTGATATGGCCCACACCACCAAAGACTGCCCCCTGTGCATATCTCCTGCCGTAAATACCTTTTCCCGTGAAGAGGCATAACATAAAGGCTGTGTCTTAACATTCGACCTTGCATCGGTCTCAACCTTAAACGCTTCGGTCACATAGCTCTCGCTCCCTGAAAAACCCGCCGCTATCAGTACAAGCTGGGCAGGAACGGTCCGTTCGGAGCCCTCGATCGGCACCATGTTTAAGCGTCCGGTCTTTTCATCCCTTTCGGCGGAAAGTGATACTAAGACCACCTCCTTAAGATCCCCCTTCTTATCCTTTATAAATTCCTTTACCGTGGTCTGATATACCCTCGGATCGGCCCCGAACTTCCAGATAGCCTCCTCCTGGCCGTAATCGACCTTTAATATCCTCGGCCACTCCGGCCACGGGTTTGAGGAGAGCCTTTCTTCGGGGGGCTCGGGCATCATTTCAAGCTGTGTAACGCTTTTCGCACCCAGACGTATTACGCTTCCCACACAGTCATTTCCCGTGTCTCCGCCGCCTATAACGATCACATCCTTATCCTTCGCAAGCTCATAGGGCGGCTTGTCAAAACCGCTGTCAAGAAGGCTCTTTGTCACCTCTGACAGAAAATCAACGGCAAAGCGTATCCCTTTGGCATCTCTCCCGGGGGCTTTAATATCCCTCGGATTGGAAGCGCCGCATGCAAGTACCACGCTGTCATATTCCTTAATGATATCTTCCGCCGGAATGTCCCTCCCGATATCAGCGTTTACGATAAACCTTATCCCCGCTTCCTCCATGAGGCGTACCCTCCTGTCGATCAGGGATTTATCAAGCTTCATGTTCGGAATGCCATAACGTAACAGCCCTCCGACACGGTCACGCCTTTCATAAACGGTCACCTCATGGCCCCGCCTGTTTAAAAGCTGGGCGGCGGAAAGCCCTGCCGGGCCGCTTCCGATGACCGCGACCCTCTTGCCGGTCCTTACGGGCGGAGTCTCTTCCTTTACAAGACCTTGTTCATAGGCATACTCAATTACCGCCTTCTCATTCTCCTTGGTCGAAACCGGAGCATCATGCAGCCCGCAGGTACACGCCGCTTCGCAAAGGGCGGGGCACACTCTGCCGGTAAATTCAGGGAAACCGTGTGTGATCGATAACCTGCGGTAAGCTGCCTCCATCCTGCCCCTGTATACAAGATCGTTTATCTCCGGGACAAGGTTTTTTAGCGGACAACCGGATGCCATCCCGGCTATCATCGTTCCCGCCTGGCAGAAAGGTATCCCGCAGTCCATGCATCTGGCAGCCTGTTTTTTCTGCTTTTCGCTCTTCAGCCTGTCATGAAATTCAAGAAAGTCCCGTACCCTCTGTTCCTCGCTTCTTACCGCTCCTTCTTCTCTTTCATATTCCAAAAAACCGGTAGTCTTTCCCATTTCTGTCCTCCAGGGCCAGGCACGAGCCGGATATATATCCGGGCTCATATCTGACCTGCCAATCAAGTTTGAAAGTCTTAGACTTTCAATCTTTCTCCTTTAAAAGTTATCTGAATCATTTGTATCCATGAAACGCCCGTGAACAAACCGCCTTTTTCTCAATCCGTCCCTGCGGTAACGAATTCCCTGAAGGCTTCGATCTTTGCGGCCTCAGTGTCCGCTCCCGTCTCCATCTCCTTTGCTATAAGCCTGAGGATCTCCTTGTAATCGTGGGGGATTATCTTCTTAAAACGCGGAAGGTATTCGGTAAAGTGCTCAAGCACTATCCGCCCTTTTGCCGAGCCTGTGGCCTCAACATGCTCCCCGATGATCTTTTTAAGTTCATCGGCATCCTCCCTGCGGGTCACCTCTTCCATACTGACAAGCTGCTTGTTAAGATTCTTGTATAATCTGTTTTTCTCATCAAGAACATACGCTACTCCCCCGCTCATGCCCGCGGCGAAGTTCTTTCCCGTATCCCCGAGGATCACGACTGTACCTCCGGTCATGTACTCGCATCCATGCTCACCCACTCCTTCAACGACGGCCGTAGCCCCGGAATTTCTGATGGCGAATCTCTCCCCCGCCATTCCGGCGATGAATGCCTTTCCGGAGGTTGCCCCGTAAAGAGCTACGTTTCCGATTATTATGTTTTCATCCGGATCATACTTTGCCTCTGCGGGAACCGAAACGATAAGCTTTCCGCCTGACAGCCCCTTCCCGAAATAATCGTTGCTGTCGCCTGACAGAGAAAGCGTAAGCCCTTTGGGAATAAACGCCCCGAAGCTCTGCCCGCCGGAGCCTGTGCAGTTTATCGTTATCGTATCCTCTGAAAGCCCTTCAGGGTTATGCCTTGTTATCTCCGCCCCGAGGAGAGTGCCGAAGGTCCGGTCAATGCTCCCCGTGCTGCACGAAAGCGAAGCCTTCCCGTTTCCTTTGAGCGCTTCCTTTATCTTCCTGTCTTTAAGAAGGATGGTTTCATCCCTGGTCTTTGAAAGCCCGAAATCATAGAGATATTCTTTCTCATGAGAGATCGGCGCGCTGTCCATATGAAGCAGTATCCCGGAAAGATCTATTTTCTTTCCTTTTTCCCCTAACCCGTCCTGTTTACCGGAGGATGAAGAAAAAAGCCCTTCCTTTACCTTAAGCAGGTCGCTTCTCCCGACAAGCTCCTTTACGCTGCGTATCCCGAGCCCGGCCATTATTTCCCGAAGCTGCCTTGCGATAAAGCGCATGAAGTTCTCGACATATTCCGGTTTCCCCGAAAAACGTTTCCTGAGCTCGGGATTCTGGGTCGCCACACCCATAGGGCAGGTATCTGACTGGCACTGGCGCATCATTACACAGCCGAGCGTTACAAGCGGAGCCGTGGCAAAACCGAATTCCTCCGCCCCGAGCATGGCCGCGATCGCAACGTCCCTTCCGGTCATAAGCTTTCCGTCGGTTTCAATGACTACGCGGTTCCTTAAGCCGTTTGCCAAAAGTGTCTGATGCGTTTCCGCAAGCCCCAGCTCCCAGGGAAGCCCCGCGTTATGTATGGATGAAAGCGGCGCGGCTCCCGTGCCGCCGTCATATCCGGATATGAGAACAACAGCCGCCCCGGCCTTTGCGACGCCTGCGGCAACGGTTCCGACCCCTGCCTCTGATACCAGCTTTACCGAGATCCTTGCATTCTTGTTTGCGCATTTCAGATCGTAAATGAGCTGTGCCAGATCCTCGATGGAATAAATATCGTGGTGGGGAGGAGGCGAGATCAGGCTGACCCCGGGCGTGGAATGCCTTGTTTTCGCGATCCACGGATACACCTTCTTTCCGGGAAGATGTCCGCCCTCGCCCGGCTTTGCGCCCTGCGCCATTTTGATCTGTATCTCCTTCGCGCTGACAAGATAACGGCTCGTAACACCGAAACGCCCGCTCGCCACCTGTTTTATCGCGGAGCTCCTGTCATTTTCGGTCCCCGCGGATTCTATACGCTCATCGCTTTCCCCGCCTTCGCCGCTGTTGCTCTTTCCATGCAGATGGTTCATCGCAACAGCAAGGGTCTGATGGGCTTCCTCTGAGATAGAACCATAGGACATGGCCCCCGTCTTAAACCTCTTTACGATCTCTTCCTCGCTTTCAACCTCCTCAAGCGGGATTCCCTCCGGGGGACAGGCAAAATCAATAAGGCTTCTTAAAAAGCCTGTCTCCTCCCCGTCAGCCATCCGGGCATACTCCCTGAATTTTTCGTAATCACCTTCCCTTGTCGAAAGCTGGAGCATATGGATAGTGCGGGGATTGTACCTGTGATATTCCCCCTGTGACCGTTCCTTATGCCTTCCTATGGCGGAAAGCTCCTGATCAACACATAGCCCGAGCGGATCAAAGGCTCTGCTGTGCATTCCGTCAACCGCCCTGCCGATGTCGTCTAAGGTTATGCCCGAAACTCTGCTGACCGTTCCGGTAAAGTACTCGTTTATGACCTCCCCGGATATCCCGATCGCCTCGAAAATCTTGCTGCCCTGATAGGACTGGATCGTTGATATCCCCATTTTTGACGCTATTTTTACGATCCCGAAGAGAACTGCATTGTCATAGTCCTCCACGGCCGCATAGTAATCCTTATCAAGGAGCTCTTCTTTTATAAGCTGGGCGATAGTCGCATGAGCCAGATACGGATTCACCGCAGATGCTCCATACCCGAGAAGTGCCGCGAAATGATGAACCTCCCTCGGCTCGCCGGATTCAACGATCAGAGACATCGCCGTGCACTTCTTTGTGTCGACCAGATGCTTATGCACTGCCGCGACCGCAAGCAGCGAAGGGATCGCGACATGGTTTTCATCCACGCCCCTGTCTGAAAGGATCAGGATGTTCGCCCCCTCCTTATAAGCCTTGTCAACCTCGACGAACAGATGGTTAAGGACTCTCTTCATCGGAGTGCTCTTGTAAAACAGAAGGGAAACCCTGGAAACTTTGAAGCCTTCCCTGTCCATATTTTCAATTTTAAGAAGATCAAGATCCGCAAGTATCGGATTGTTTATCTTAAGTACCCGGCAGTTCTCCGGAGTCTCGCAGAGAAGATTGCCGTTCCTGCCGAGGTAGACGGTTCTGGAGGTAACTATTTCCTCTCTCTGCGCATCGATCGGAGGATTGGTAACCTGGGCAAAGAGCTGTTTGAAATAATAGAAGAGCGGCTGGTACTCTTTGGACAGTGCCGCGATCGGTGTATCAACCCCCATCGATCCTATGGCTTCGGTGCCTGTAAGGGCCATTGACAGAATGCTTTCGTGATAATTTTCCCAGGTATATCCGAAGGCCTTCCAAAGCCTTTCCCTCTCGGCAGGTTCAAATTCATGGATCTTCTTATTTGGAACCTTCAGATCCGAAAGATTTAAAAGCCTGCTGTCAAGCCACTCGCCATAGGGCTTCCCGTGCGCGTATTCCTCCTTGAGTTCCTCGTCTAAGATGATCTTTTTCTTTTTCGTATCCACCAGAAGGACCTTCCCGGGATGTATCCGTTCCTTCTTAAGGATATGGCTCTCGGGAAGCTCAAGTACACCGACCTCTGAGGACAATATAAGCCTTCCGTCATCCATGACGTAATACCTTAAGGGCCTTAAGCCGTTGCGGTCCAGAATGGCGCCCATTACATCCCCGTCCGAAAACACGATCGCGGCGGGCCCGTCCCAGGGTTCCATCATGGTTGCGTAATACTGATAGAAATCTCTCTCCTCCTGCGATAAGGTATCGTTATGCGCCCAGGGCTCCGGGATCATTATAGAAGCCGCAAGTGCGAGAGGCATTCCTCCCATCACCAGAAATTCCAGCACATTGTCAAGCATTGCCGAATCCGATCCGCTCTGGGAGATCACGGGAAGCACCTTCGTCATGTCCTCATCCGAAAAAACATCCGTATGCATGGTCTCTTCCCTTGCAAGCATCTTGTCGGCATTGCCCTTTATCGTGTTTATCTCTCCGTTATGGACAATGAAACGGTTAGGATGTGCCCTGTTCCAGCTTGGCATGGTATTCGTCGAAAAACGCGAGTGCACCATAGCGACAGCCGATTCATATAAAGGATCGTTAAGATCCTTAAAAAAAAGACGCAGCTGACCCACTAAAAACATGCCCTTGTATACTATCGTCCTGCAGGACAATGAAGGAACATAAGTGTTTGCGCTGCTCTGTTCGAATTCCCTTCTTATAATATAAAGCTTCCTGTCAAAATCGAGGTCCGAAAGGATCCCCTCCGGCCGCTCAATGAACGCCTGATAAATATTAGGCATACATTCCCTGGCCTTTGAACCGAGTACTTCGGGATCGGATTCCACCTTCCTCCAGGCAATGAGATTTAAACCGGCTTTTCTTACTATGATCTCAAACATCGACCTGGCCTGCCTCATGTCAAGGTCGTTTTGCGGGAAGAAAAACATGCCTACCCCGTAATTTCGTTCCGAAGGCAGGCTTACGCCCTGCTCCTCCATTTTGGCCGCAAAGAACCTGTGAGGAATCTGTGTAAGGATCCCGACCCCGTCACCGGTCTTTCCCTCCGCGTCCTTTCCGGCTCTGTGCTCAAGCCTTTCAACGATGGAAAGGGCATCATCCACGAGTTTATGGCTCTTTCTTCCCTCTATATCTATGATCGCGCCGATCCCGCAGTTATCATGCTCGAAAGACGGATCATACAAACCCTTTTCCCGGATCATCTCAAACGGATCTGACATAATATTTACCTCCGAAAAAACATAAAGCGCCCCGGGTAAGTTAACCCGAAGCGCCATTGCTTCTTACAGTATTAAGCCTTAATGTCCCCATTGACATATATTAGAGAAACGCTGAATTAATCAGTTTTTCGTTAGAATTATACCCTCAGGCAGGATTAACGTCAAGACATTTCCGTTGTCAGTCCCCGCTCGCTCCGTAATTCGACAGGACTCTTGCCGAAGGATCGTCTACGTTGCAGCCTTCCCATTCCCTGTTCGGCATCCAGAAGTCCTTCACCATTTCCGCCTGTCCCTCATAAAACTCCTCGAATATCTCCCTGTACATCAGGGATTCCTTGGTAAAGGGCGTTGCGAAGCTGTACCGTTTCCTCTTCTCCTCATAAGCCTCATCCGTATACAGCTCCGCCGCCCTCTCTTTCAGAAGATCGGCCAGGGAATGGCCGACCGCGTCAGAAAAGGCCGCTTTTTCACGAAACAGCAGGCTCTCCGGAAGATAATCCTCCTTTTCGAAAGCATGCCTTAAAAGATACTTCCCCTTGTTGTATCTGTTAAGCTTAAGCTCAGGGTCTACAGCCATAACATATTCCACAAAATCAAGATCACCGAAGGGTACCCTGGCTTCCAGTGAGTTTACGGATATACAGCGGTCCGCCCTCAGCACGTCGTACATATGTATTTCAGAGATCCTCTTGACCGCCTCCTTCTGGAATTCCTCCGCATTCGGGGCAAAGTCGGTATACTTATAACCGAAGAGCTCGTCGGAGATCTCCCCGGTAAGGATGACCCTCAGGTCTGTCTGTTCATGCACGGCCTTACACACCAGATACATCCCCATGCTCGCGCGGATCGTGGTTATATCATAGCTTCCGAGCAGATATATCAGATCCCTGAGCGCCGACAGCACATCCTCGGGTGTTATGACCACCTCCGTATGATCGCTTCCGATATACTCCGCTGCCTCCTTTGCGTATTTCAGATCAATGGCATCCGCCTTCATGCCGATCGCGAAGGTTTTAATAGGCGTACTGCTCTCCCTTGCCGCTATAGCACAGACCAGGGAGGAATCCAATCCTCCGGATAAGAGGAACCCCACCTTTGAATCCGAATCAAGACGCTTCCTTACCCCTTCGATAAGCTTATCATGAATATTTTTGCATACCGTTTCCAGATCGTCGCGCACTACCTCCTTAACGCAGGTAATATCACGGTAGCAGAAAAACTCCCCGTCTTTATAATAATGTCCGGGTGGGAAAGGCATTATCCTGTCTACCATGCCTGTAAGGTTCTTTGGTTCGCTTGCAAAAATGACAGAACCGGAGCTGTCATACCCATAGTACAGGGGCCTTATTCCGATCGGATCCCTTGCGGCGATAAGCTTCCCGCTTTCCCCGTCGTAGAGTATAAGGGCAAATTCCGCGTCCAGCATTTTAAACATATCTGTCCCGTATTCCCTGTACAGGGGGAGAAGGATCTCGCAGTCGCTGTCGCTTTCA
This sequence comes from Lachnospiraceae bacterium, assembly GCA_024684065.1. The sequence continues at coordinate 9,443 of JAIKXO010000209.1, read as the reverse complement.
AAGGAGTATCCCTTCTTTATAAGATCATCCTTTATACTCCGGAAACCGTATATCTCACCGTTGCAGGATATATAGTCATCCCCGGAATGAAAGGGCTGCATTCCCGAAGGGGTCAGTCCCATGATGGACAGTCTGTTGAATCCGAGAAAACCCTTTACCCCGTCATTTGCTTCTGCCTCAGGCGCTCCGTTTGTTTCCGTAACAAGCGCTCCGTTCCCGTCATGATCCTTGCCTGCGCCCTGCATAGAACACGATCCTTTTTTTCCGACAGGAAGAATCACGATCCTTGTATCATCCGGTCCCCTCGTTTTGGTCTTAAGCAAACCATCCTTAAATTCATCATAGGAAAACTGTTTTCCTATATATCCCATAACTGAACACATAAATCCACCCTCCGTTTTTGTAATAAAGCAAAGGCGCTCATTTAAGCCGGTCATACCGACTCAAATGAGCGCCCTTGCCCACTGAAAATATTTTAATAATAATAAAGCTCAAATATAAAACTGTCAAGCTATGAACAGATTGTTTATAAAAGCATCCCCCTTACCCTGAAAACGCGGGACTCAGGTTCAGCATGATCTCCTCTATATTTTTATCCTTATCTTTAATATATTCCATTATGCAATCAACAGATTCCATCTCAACATCCAGTCCCACGGCAATTCTATAGAATCCGAGCTGAAAAACAAGATATTCATATATTATTTTATCTTTACTGTTAAGCGGAAACCCTGTCATGATCCGGCGAAGATTAAACCGGCTCTCCCCGCTGAAATAATACCATTCCGGAAAAAGCCCCTTGTTCCTCTTATACTGCTCAGGGCATTCCTTCTTTATCTCCTCAAGAAGGGACCACCAGTTCCCGCCAGACAGCGGATACCTGCCTTTTTTTACATCCTCTGCCATCCGCTTTCTGATAAGATGCCCGAGCCTCCTGTTGATCCGGCCGCCCTTCTGCTCAAAAGCCACAGGATCTATCGAAAAATCCCAGTGCATGATCTGATGGCAGTAATTATGCAGATCGATCCCTTCCTGCGCTGCATCCGTCACAGATAAAACGAACGGAAAAAACGGAGAATTAAAGGCCTGCTGTATTTCTCCCGCATATTCCGGGTCGTAGCTGCCACTGTCCTCCCTGTCTTCCGTATACAGTTCCGCAAAAGAACATCGTACCCCGGTCAGCTCCTGCATTATCTTTCCGTCATTATCCTTTAATAATACTTTAACCGCAGGCGGAATATGCCTTAATATCCCGCAAAGAACCTGCAAACCGCTTCTGCTGCTGTTGGCCTCTCCGTTTGCTTTCCCAAGCAGATCCTCTTTGCTGAGGATGTTGTTGACAAACATCCACTCAGACAGGACATCCGCGAGACAGCCGTCCTTGCAGTACTGCTCCAATGGGTAGGCATCTCCCACACCTGCGCGGACGAGAACATCCATGTGGTTCGTAAAATAGACTTTAAACGCCTGGCATAGATCATCCGGTCCGTTGTTTTGCGGTATATCCCCTTTAAGGTCTTTGACCGCCTTATCATAAAAATCACTGATATCAAAACGTTCGATCTGCTGTTTCAGGCAATCGGTCTGCTGTTTTACGGATCCCGGCAAACCCTCCATACTTCTTTCATCATGAATAACGTTATGAAAGGGCTCATAAGAAGACAACAATATCGATACGGCAGCCGCCGACATGTGATACTTTGAGAAAACCAGGGTCTTTGTATACTGACCTTCTGTATTTTCTTCAAATTCTTTAAAACATCCTCCCGGTTCTCCGTTTTTTCGTAACAAAGGCGGCATCCAGAGGAGTTTTCCAGACAGTTGTTCCGATACTTTCCTGCAAGGATTGCCGGCTTCCTTTTTTACTTCTGTATTGAAAGTTTTTTCCGGCTCTGAAATATCCGACATAACCTCTTCGGAATCGAAGGTTTTTTCCCCGGAAAGATTATCGAGCAGCATATCCATCTTACGATGTTCTCCGTATCGGTATGGTTTCCCGTCCCAGTACAGATACTCTGCTGCTTCTTCGGATGAAGGGATAGATTTCGGAATTGTCGTTTCATCCTTCCAGCCCCAGTGTCTATATCCCCTGGAAAATGATGCCGGATATGGGGTGGACTTACAGCAGCCAATATTCCCTGTTACATTGATCGAGGCCCTGATCGCTTCTGCCTCTTTTTTTAAATATCTGTCATTACTAATATCTTCCTTCTTTATTGAAAGAGGTTTTTGTCCCTGAAACATCTGATATACCCCCTTCAGATTCGAGGGCTTCTCTTCCGATAATAAAAACCTTGTAATATTTTCGACCGGTTTATCGGTCTCTTTATTAAGCGCGCGTATCCTTTCCGTACGAACGATATACGGGGCTATCATCTCCTCAAGTTCTTTAATGGCCGTACAAAGTTCTTCCCATTTTCCGCTGAATTCTTCCTCATTCTTTTTTTCAGCATGCATTGCGAGCTTCTTTATGGATTCACGGACAGAATCCATTTTTTTATCATAAACGTCTTTAATATTATCGGGATCGTTTTTTTGTTTCCCGCCGGGCTTTTGTTCGTATTTTTCTCCTTCTTTCAGATAATACAGGACATCCCCGAGAGAGGAAAACGGTTCTTTCGTAATTCGGCTTCCTCTCCTTTCCGACAGCTCGACTTCAAGGTCTTCCATCCTGTAGCTTTCGATGTAGGCCTTCTTGTCCTTCGCCATTTTGATCTCGTTCATCCGGTAGGGAGTTGCGGATAATAAAAGGAGCTTCGTGTCGTTTCCCTCAAGCATTTTTTCTATGCTTTCGATTTCCTGTTTGCCGAAATACCTGTGAAACTCATCTGCTATGATCAGGTCTATTCCCAAATAAGAATACATAGCCATACTGATGATATCACGGATCTTCGAAAATGAATCGTCGGGCTGATCTTTCTGACTGACATATTGTCCTTTATATTTTCGTACCTTAAAAATATATCTACTGAAATCCCGGTATAACCGTTCATTGAAGCTCATACCGTCAGGGGACATAAGATCTTCCGGCAGATTTAATGGTAAATTTTTTTTGATCGACAGAATAATATCTATGCGCCTGTATAAGTCTTTGAGATCTTTTTCTTCTATGGGCTTTTCTTCACTAATGCTTCTTCTTACTAAATTTTCCAGATTATCATCATCGGCGTTAAAGCAGTCCCACCAGTCTTTCCGCGGTTCAGCCTTACAGATTTCCCGCAAAATATGCAAAATACTTCCCAACTCTTCAATATAAGGGTCATTCAGGATATAATCTTTTATTTCCTGTGGAACACTAAACTGCGCAGCATTAACCTTCGCTCCACCTTCTGCCAATTCGATAAGCTTCTTAAAATACTCCTTAAGCATAGGTTCATCGGTAAATACACTGTTCACGACGCCAAGCATTGTCCGGCGCTCCTCAGCCGTCCCACGCTTTGAATGCGTCTGAAACACTATTCCCGGTGACATGCTGTACAGCTCTATGTCCTTATAGTTGCCGGAACCCGTTTCCTTTAAATACATTTCGTTCAGCCGGGATCCCGGAATATAAGCAGCCTTTAATAATCTCTCCCCACTTTTCGGAAGAAGCTTCTTCACATTTTCCTCAAGGATCATGGCGTTCGGCGCCATATACAGGACCCTGAAAGGCACTTTTCTTTTCTTAAGTGCCATCTCCTGTATCACGCCTTTAGCAATATAGGTCTTACCCAGACCGACCTCATCCGCTACAAGAACGCGCCTGTTCCTTTCAAACATCTGTACGACCTTATCCACGGTCTTTGCCTGGAATTCAGGCAATCCCATATCTGTGTTCATATCATTTTCCTTTGATCCTGTTATTTATCTCCTCCATAATTATTTCCGCAAGCGCGCCGTAGGGATCTCTGTCCGTAACGTGATCCTTCAGTGATATGCTTTTTATCCCTGTTTCATTCAGTATAGCCTTATTCAGATTATACAGATTGGGATTTGTACTCTGTGGTGTAGCTATAACAGGCTTTTCAGTGTCCTCAGCGTGTCCAAATACCTTCTCCATCAGTCCGCTTTCAATGATAAGAGCGTTTTTCCCGTTCCATTCCGACGCGCTTTTATTAAGATTGCAAAGCAGGCAAAACCTCTCACTGTCACCTGAATCCTCCGCAAACTGTTCCCATGAAGATTTTGTGATATAAGGCTGTAATGAAACAAACACATTTATTTCATTCTCTGCCCTGTCAAAAACAAAATAGGTAAACTGTGTTCCTTCCGTTTTCATCCCGATGTCACGGCCATCACAAAGATGCGATAATTCTTCTGCAAGGGTCTGAATGCGACTGGTATTTCCCCCGCTTTGCATACTCTCCTCCTTTCCGCTGTATACATTCACAACCTGCCTGTCTTTATCCCCTAAAACTGCTCTTGATATCACGTTAATTCTCCTCTTCAGTTACATATCTGTTTAACTGCATTGATCAGATTCCGGGTTTCTTCATCATTCTCATACATATCTTCCCAAAACGATATATACTTTTCCGTTTCCTCTTTCCCGCCTATCGCGTATACTTTCATCAGTTTTTCATAATCCCCGTCCCCTTCGGAAAAGACAGGGCTTCCCGTACCGCTGCCGCGTTGAGTTTCGTTGTAAACTTCACCGCCTTCCCGAGCTATAGGAAAATACTGTTTATTCTTCTTATATTTTCTGCTGATGGCCAAAAGAGTATCTTTAAATATCCCATGCAGCTCATTCCGCAGCTCCTTTTCAAAATCAGCTTTCGTTATCCTTGACACCGTTACGTTTCCATCTCTTTCAAGTACCGATATCTCGTTTGAGACCGATTTTCCCGGAAGATCTTTTATCTCAAATTTCATCTCATCATCCGTAACGGAAATGAATCTCGTCATCTCCGATGCGACAGCAAAACGAAGGCCGATTTTCCCTGCATATTCCTTCAGTGATATGTCATTGCCATTCTTGTCTTTCTTTTTGACAGTTATTGAGAGATCATAATTCCCATTATCATTCTTATTTCCGCTTACCCTGATTTTCGTCCCGTGGATAAACTTCATGATCTTTCCGCAAAGTTCAAAATATTCCTTTCCATTTTCAACTTCAAGATCATCCGGATCCTCATCTTCCCACTGATCTTTAAAATCATACCCGTTTCTAACGGCACTCACATAACCCTCCCACAGGGCATGACTTTTTTCCGTAAATGTCAGGCATACCATGCATTCCGTATTAAAATTCTCCCTGTCTCCAAGCCCTCTTGCAGAGCAATTAGAGGATCCGGTCCATATTTCGTAACGCCTTTCTGATCCGTTCTCCCGTTTAAACACATATATTTTTTCGTGTGTCGGCACCTTCTTCCGATCCGGGCCTCCGGTTAAAGATGCAAAAAAACAGCTTTTATTATCCCCCGGATTACTTAATTGTTCAAGCACCCCGTTCTTATTGAATCCGGGCGAAATGATATAAGCTTCTGTAATATTCCCCCGTTCCTTATTTAACATCCTTTTAAACATAACAGATCCAGGGTCACCTGTTTTCTGAATGAAAACCTCCGCACTGATACTCTCCGGCTGTTCGATTACCTTCCATAACCCGTCAACAGTATCTTTTCTACACATCTTCCAGCCGGACTTCTGTACGCATTTCATAAAAATATCGAAATTATTGTCCGCATTGCGCTCACCCCCGTCTTTGATCCCGGACATGGTTTCACTTAAAAGCCTTTCCCCCTGTCCGTATTCCCGTTTCAGAACAACCGCCGCCTCCGGACTTTCGGACTTCGTCAGGTTCCGGCTCAGTACCGCCAGTTTGTAGTACCCGCTCCCATCATCCCTGCGCACTTCCAGAAGGATCATCTTTGGATGGAAGCATATCTTTCCGTCCGTCTTTTGCGGGTATAGTCCGCGGTAATTGAGAACCGCCCGTGTTAATTCGTTATCCCTCAAGGAAGAATTTGTCATCAGATCTTCCTGATAAAAAACTGTTACATATCCGTCATCGTCGATATAGTCCGCGAAAACATTCTTATAGAATTCTCTGTTTGCGAACCTTTCGAGATATTTTATCGACCGTCCCTCTTTTCCCGCATATAACCAGATTAAAGGAAGCAGTGAAATGTCAAACGAATACGTAGTTATAACCACCTTTTTCAGTTTTTCATTTTCTTCCAGCTCAAAAAAAGAACTGTAATCAAATACAGTATCCATAATGATCCCCCTGTTGAAACGGTTTCAATCCGGTTTTTTTATCTCTGTCATAAGTATGCGGCACTTTCCGCTGTACGTCCGTGCGCATAAGCTTACAGTAAACGCACATATTTTCTGCGTTTACTATAATTTTGTGCCGGTTCTTATAAACTCAATCAATTCTTCTAAATCATCAAAGTCATCATAATCGCCCATTATTCCTTCCCGATGATAAACGATGCCCGCCTGTTCGTTGCGTTCCAGACAATCAAGAAGTTCTGTGACCCCATATCTCCGGGCAAATTCCGCAAAAGCCCTTGGCTTGATTTTTTCTGCATATAACCCCTTCCGGCATTCTTCAGGCCTGCACTCATAGCACCCGTTCAGATTCTTATCAATACCACATCTGCGAACTTCACACCATTCTGCATCCGTGCACCACGAGAGTTCCATAAAGCCATCCCGTTTACATCCTTTACACGTAACATTCTCCGAACACAAACAGCAAGCCAGCCCGCAACGGGCAATTCCAAGTTCTCTTTTCATAATCCTGCGTAATCCCTCCCAAAACCTGTCCTGATCCTTATTTTTTACCTGTGATCCAGCTTCATGTATACCTTTCAAAAATGCAGTAAATGCTTTTCGATGAATTCCATGCATTCTTCCTCACACTGAGGCTGTCTGTCTGACCTTGCGATCTGCAGAACAGCCGGTGCGGTAAGTTCTGCCGCAAGCAGCTTCGGATCATCTCTTACGACCATCCCCTTATCCATCATTCCCTTGATAATCTTTGCAAACATCCCCTGTATCCCGTCCAGCTGATGTCTGGTTGTAACCTCGGAAATTCTTTCATTTCTGAACTGTTCCTGAACAAGAAGGATCCTTAATCCGACTTTTTCAGTATCAGGTTAAGCCACTGCTCATAGCCTCTGCCCGGACGGACATCTGACGTTATCCATTTTTCTACGATACGGATCTCCGTTATATCGCTGATAAAATCCCCGAACGAATCTTCCGTGAAATCTGTGAAGTACCTCTCATTCCTGTATCCTTCGAACCTGCCATACTTAAAGGAGGTATAGATATATCCCCCCACCTTCACCGCCAGGAGCATCTTCCTGAAAACGCTTTTTAATTCCTCTTTCGGCAGATGCAATATGGATGCACAAGCCCAGATCCCGTCATATTTCTCACATTCATCAAGTTCAGTGAACAACAGCTTGCGGACATTGACACTCCCCATGCCTAAAGGCAGGGGATTCTTGCTACCTGCCACTACATAGTGGCTGACCAGTACATTTCTGTTAGGTCGTAGTGCAAGGTATGGGTGTGCCATCACCCATCGTAAGGCAGAGCATATAGCTCCCTACGCAGTATGTCTGATATTGCTATCGCCAACATACTCAGTTGAGTTGCAGATGTTCATGGCACCAAGCAAATCCCTATGGGCATGGAATCCACATTTACAAGCATAGCTCCTGCCGTTGGCATGATGTACATGACCACAGACAGGACATGTCTGGCTTGTATAAGCGGGATTTACGTACTCAACTTTAATACCTGCAAGTTTGGCTTTATATTCTATATACTGTGCAAGCCTATAGAAAGACCATGTATGCAGACTATGATTGTTTTTACGACTTGTTCTTGTCGTAGAGCGGATATTGGCTAAACGCTCTAATTTTATGGTTTTAACATCATGGGCAACAGCAGTTTCTATGATGCTATGGCTTAACTTGTGGTCGATATCCTTCATAATGCGCTGTTCTTTATTATTAATGCGCTCTACAGCTTCAAGGTGTTTAGCCTTTTGAAGCTTTTTGCGAAGGTGTTTATAGTGTCTGCGCATATATTTGTTCTTACGACCATTACCGTAGAACTTAACACTGCCATCAGAAATATAGGATACAGCAGGACATTTGATGCCAAGGTCAACACCCATGACATTGCCCTCGCTATTGTATGCAGGTTCAACAGCTTCATATATCACTTGAGCAACAATCTTATTGCTTTTATAGACAATACGCATAGTGCCAAGTTTACTGTTTGCAAAAATAGATTTCTGATCATCAGACATCTTGGTTTTAACAGAAAGCCTTTTAGATTTACCGTTTACCATGACAGGGAATTCAATATGATCATCTTTGATTTTGAAATTCTGATTATTGATATAGCAACAGGGTCTTTTTAACACAGGCAATGTGGTTGTTATCGTGATGTTTTTGCCTTGCTTGGCAAGTTTAGCATTTTTACGTTCTGCGTCACGGCAAGCCTTGTTATGTTTCTTAACGACAGACTTTGCATCACGGATACATTGGTTTATTAACGCAGACGGGAGACCCGCTTTAACATCAGCAGTTGTATATTTTGAGATAGAAATACCATTTGTAGCATCAGAAACAAGACTGTTAACGGTATTGATATACTCTGTCATAGCATCTTTTATAAGCTGATATTCAGTTTTGGACATATATAGTTTGATTGTTTCTGATAATTGCATTATTTGATTTCCTTTGCATGGAATCTATTATACAGTGAATGTATAATGGTCGCCTTATATCCCCATAGCTAAAGCAAGGGGCTTTACGGCGACAGTTGGTAATCCTCCTTCAAATCTAGCATAGTAGATATTTTGTATGGTTCCAAAACGGAGCTTCGCAAGTACATCAAAAGGTACCGATCTAGCATAGTAGATATTTTGTATGGTTCCAAAAACTGTCCGCAAAGTGCTTAAACATCGCCAGAGATCTAGCATAGTAGATATTTTGTATGGTTCCAAAACTGCTGTACCTGAACAGGATTCTTTCCAGCAATCTAGCATAGTAGATATTTTGGGTATAGGGAATTAGGTGTGGTCTAATTACGCTCCAATTCCCTGTTTTCATCCAATTACAATGGGAAACTATGCCACAACTCATCGTTATTTTGATGCTTTTGCTATCAGTGAGTTTCCGCAGGTAATCCTGTCCTTATCTTCCTCTTCGGACGGTACGAACACGATGACTTCCCATCCTTCCTCAACAAGAGGTTTTTCAAACTTTTCGTAAACATCAAAATCCTTGACGATCTCGTACCCCTGATTTACAGCTTCATGGGTTTCATGAATAGGCGTAATCTTAACGATGCACTTTGCTTTATCAAAAATCTGATCCATGAGAACAGGGTTTAGGACGCTTTTGCTGGTTACTGCAAAGTTAAGGGTATACTTCCTCTTGCCGGGAGCAGGAAGTCTTTCAATAATGTCACCTATCTCCCATAAGGAAAGA
>JAIKXO010000146.1 GCA_024684065.1 Lachnospiraceae bacterium | reverse complement strand
GGATCACCCTTTATGATCTTAACCCTTCTCTCACCGCCGTTCATATCGAAGAAATTATCCGATAAGATAAGATCGTCATTTTCATTCCTTATTTCCACGCTCTTTGCATACGCTGACGCGGATATCGCTATCTCATCACCTTCAAGCCTTATCTTAAGGCCCGGATCGATGAATTTAAAGTGCTTGGGCGGACAGAAGAGGACTGTTCCCCGGGATACGATCTCTCCGTTCTCAATAAACTGATAGCTTACATAGTTTTCAAACAGTTCAGCATCCGGAAGTTCCTTAAGCTCAAGCCACCTGGCGGATAAGGGATCTATGCTTACATCTTCTGTCTCTTCCATTATCACAGATCCGTCATTGGCTCTCAGCTGCCATTTAACTGTCCCTTTTCTCGTATGCATCGACTCATTTGCAACATTCAGCCTGATCGACTTTTTAACTTCAAAGGGTTCAGCGTTCACATTCATGCTCTGGCTGAGCAGGCCTTCCTCCTCGCAGGATATCATAAGTGGAGAAAAGAACCTTTTGGCATAATAATGCAAAGCCTTCCATCTTCCGTAATAATCGATCGACGACCAGGACGCTACCGGCCAGCAGTCATTTAGCTGCCAGTAAACGGCTCCCATACAGCGGCCGCGGTTTCTCCTGAAATGTTCAACCCCGTACCTTACCGCCTCAGCCTGAAGAAGCTGCGAAGCATATATGAGGGTATCGAGATCCTCAGGATACAGGAAGGTCTGCCCCATGTAATTCATAATCTTGCCATTGGCGAAAGCATTTCTCTGGTGTTTCTCCATGACGTATGAAAAAATATTCCTGTCATCGGGTTCCGTGAAGGACTCAACAGTCTTTATTGAAGGAAATGACTGGAAGCCGAACTCGGATAAATACCTGAAATAGAATTTCCGGTATTCGGTAAAGGGCTTGTTTCCATGCCATACATCCCAGTAATGAACATCCCCCCTGTCAGGCGAATTAGGATCATCAAAACCGCCTCCGCAGGAAGGTGATGCCGGCCAGTAGAACCGGTCGGGATCCTCCTTTTCAAGAAGCCTCGGAAAGAGATACTCATACATCTTGACATAGTCGCTCTTTATCTCGTTCTTAGCACCCCATAAGCCCCTGTCGACGAACATCTCCATTTCGTTATTTCCGCACCACAGGCCCAGGCTGGCATGATGGCGAAGCCTTCGTATATTATCCCTAAGCTCGGCCATTATATTATCTTCAAAATCATGCGTCAGCCTGTAATTGGCACACGCAAACATGAAATCCTGCCATACTACAAGACCAAGCTCATCACAGGCATCATAAAAATCATCCGAGGGGTACAGACCGCCGCCCCATACACGGATACAGTTGAAGTTCGCTGCCCTGCATTGCTCTAACAGGTCCCTTGTTCTGTCCTTACCGCACCTTGAAAGGATGTTGTCCTCGGGTATATAATCAGCGCCCATGGCAAAGAACCTGACATTATTTACAACATGGCAGAACTCGGATCCATACTCATCCTTTGCCGTGCTTACTTCCATCCTGCGAAGGCCGATACGCCTCTCCCATGTATCAAGCACTTCTCCGTCAGTATCCGTAAGTTCAACCTTAACCGTATAAAGAGGCTGTTCACCTAACCCGTTCGGCCACCAGAGTCCGGGATCATTTATGACAATATCCGATGATATATCGGCTTTATCGTACAGTCTGTTTCCGTCCGGATCAGTCACGGATATGACAGACGTAAAGGAAGGAAGGGAAGCTTCTGACTCCACCGTAAGCTTTACACTCGACAGGTCCGCATTAAATTCCTGCCTCACATATACGTTCTCAAGCCTTGCCTTCTTAAGAGCAAGAACTTCAACACTCTTCCAGATGCCGGCATCAGGTAACCTCGGGCCCCAGTCCCAGCCGAACATATAATGGCCCTTCCTGATCTTTGGAAACCCCCGCATTGCATCCTCTGACCCGAGAATCGCGGGATCTTCCTTAAACTGTTCATCTATATACTTTACAGGCGAATGGAATAATATTACAAGCTCATTTCCCTGTTCCCTTAACAGTTCACTGACAGGATACTCCCATACCCTGTGCATGTTATTGACGCTTCCGAGCGGCTTCCCGTTAAGGGATATATCCGCGATCGTATCCAGTCCGTTAAAGCGAAGTACAGCTTCATCCGCACCTGCAAACTCATCAGCGTCAACATTAAAAGAACCCCGGTACTCAAAATCATTCTTCATAAGTTCAAGAGCTTCGTTTTCATTATCCCGCCAATATGGATCCTCCATCTTTCCGGCCTTTAAAAGGTCGCTGTATACAGACCCCGGTACGGTGGCCGGAATAAAATCACTCAAAGCCGAAGCATCTTTCATGATACGCATTTTCCAATTCTGATCTTTATCTATCCGTTTCAAATCCAAACCTCCCGGTCCTTATCATTTTAAGAACCCTTCTCCCTTATGTACAAGTGAAACTATCCCGACAGGCCCGCCTGCGGTATTCTTTGCAACTATAACATCTGTAACGCCCTTTCTTTCAGTGTCTATATCATAATACTCATCGCGGTACAGGAACAGAATTTTATCAGCATAACAGTTCAGTTTTCCGGAATCCTTCAGATCAGAAAGCATTGGCCTGTGATCCTTTCTTGTTTCTGTTTTCCGGTTTAAACTGCTTAAAACAACCACAGGACATTTAAGCTGCCTTGCTAACAGCTTTAAGCTGCTTACAATATATTCCCCGCTGTTTTCGGACTTCTTTTTATCCTTCGCACTGATGAGCTGAAGGTAATCTATTATTACAATGTCTATACGGGATTTACGAGCCAGTTTCCTGCATGTTTTTATAATGCCGCGGATCGAATAAGCGCTGTTATTGATATAAAGAGGGGCTTTTTCAATTATCTTCAGAGATTTTTTCAGCATTGCACTTTCTTTATCATCCGGTGAATATAAAGAACGGACGGCAATACCGGAAGAAAAAGCAATAATCCTTTCCATCAGAGGAAGACTGTCCTCCTTCAGCGTAAAATACAGACAGCTTTTTCCGCCTTCGATACACACTTTTTTCAGCAGGCTGAGTGCAAATCCGGTCTTTCCCATGGAAGGCCTTCCGGCGATACAGATCAGTTCTCCTTTTCCAAACCCTCCCGTTAAACTGTCCAGATCCTTAAACCCTGTCATAAGAGCATCTTTTTTACCTGCGCCGGGCTTAAAAAACCGGGCCTTTTTAATTATCTCTCCTGCTTTTTTATAATCTGTTGTCTTCATGCTTTTCATAATACTTCCTCTGGTGAAAGAGATTTTTTCTACCTAAATAACAAATAAAACTCTTCTTGGCCGATAGCTTCGCTATATTCAATAACGCAATTAAACGATTTTACCGTTAAAATGTCTATATCTCCTCTGCTGTGCCGAAAGCCCCCTAAAAACGTATCTTAAATTCTACCTTAACAGGATCCTTTACATTGGCCGCAAAAACTTCACCGTCTCCAGGGCTCCCGACGATCCCGCCATAATGAACCGGTATCGCAACCTCCGGACGGATCTCATTAACAAGCTTCGCCGCCTTTTTAGCGTCCATCGTATAGGTTCCTCCTATGGGAACGAGCGCCACATCGCATTTCACGGCCCCGGCTTCCTTTGTTGCGTCTGTATCGCCCGCCACATAGATCCTCTTACCGTCTGTTAATAAGATGTAACCGACCCATTCAGCGCTCTTCGGATGAAAAGGCTTCAGCTCATTATATGCCGCAACCGTTTCAATCTTCAGCCCGTCGATCTCCTGAGAGATACCCGGTCTTACTGTCACGATCTTTTTTACAAGCTTTTCAGCTTCTTTAGCTTTACCGGACATCTTCTCCGGCACTACCATTACTGTATCGGGTCCCGCTACCCTTGCGATGTCCTCAGGCGAGAAATGGTCATAATGATCATGAGTTATAAGGATAAAAGCCGCATCCCGCGGTTCCTCCTTCATTTGAAAAGGATCTATATAAATCGCGCCCAGCCTGTCCCTTATTCTGATACTGTTCTGTCCGAAAACCTCGATATTCTCTGTCATAAAAGCCTCCCTTTTTAGAAAGATCATCCGTATCGCTAAATCATATCTCAGGGTTTTCTTCTTTTTTGAAAAAACACCCTTCAGGACAAAAACGTATTTAATCCGTCCACTACGATTTTCTCATAAAAAACCTCATCTGGCAATTCCATCATCAGTAAAACATGCAGATTCAATAACAAATTGTCCGCCGCGGTATGGAAAGCATTGCTGACCGGATGCAGATGATCTTTTTAGCGCAGAATAAAAGGACCGGTTTCCCGGTCCCTTTACCTGACCGTCTAAATTGACGATAATGCGTTCTGATCTACGCGCCGAACTGGTGCATTACTGTTCCCTGAGCATATTCAAACCCGAATTTCTTTCTGCTTTCAGGCACCTTGCAAAGACGTTTTATCCCCTTTTTCACATCCTCGTCCGTTATTCTGTCCATCGAAGCTGTTCCTTTTATTTTTTTATCCGTATGGATCCTCACAGAATGAGAAATTATAACGGATTCCACAAGCTTGCGGACTTCCCTGGCATTCCCGAAATTCCTTTTATTCTTCTGCTCTTTTATATAGTCATTTGCGATATCGGCCGCGCCTTTGCTTACTGAATAGCCTTTTTCCTCCGTCATGTGAACGAAAATATCCCGAAGCTCCCTGTCCGAGAAATCCTCAAAAGCAACCATTCTCGAAATCCGCGACGCCAGGCCTTCGTCAAGCTTCATAAATTCCGCGGCCTCCTTTTCATACATCGCAAATATCACGGTTACATCAGGATACAGCTCCATAAAGCGGATAAACTCCTTAACGGCTTCCTTTATAAAACCCCCGCTTGACTCATTCAGAAAGAAGCCGGCCTCGTCAACAAACAGGACCCCGCCTCTTGCCTTGCTGAAGAGATCTGATACCTTCACGGCGGTATGTCCAACATATTTTCCTATGATATCTGCACGGCTCGCCATTATAAACGATGCGCTGCTGACACCCTTTTGGGCCATTATATCCGCAAGAAGCTGTGCACAGGTTGTCTTCCCGGTCCCGGGATTCCCATAGAAGATCATGTTCGAATGCATGTCCCGAAGCCTCCTGTTCCTGCCTGTTTCCAAAAGCATGGAGGTAAACTCCGTAACCATCTCTTTAACATTTGAAAGACCGGGCATTCTGGAAAGCTTATCCTCCGGATCCTCTGAAACCGCATCATTTAAAGCAAAATCTCCGGCTGAAAGTTCCCTGCTTCCTCTGCGAAAGGCCTCCTTCATCGCATGCTGTATCATCCAGTCAAGATCCTCTTCGGCAAAGTCATTTCCCCTGATCTTCCTTATCCGGTTTACTGCAGCCGCTGTTGTAAGGCCGTTTTCAAGGCTTACTCCCGCCGTTGTCATGATCATGTCAAATACTTCTTCATAATAGGCATCGGATACATCCTGTATCACAACCGGCATAAAGCCCTTTTTCATCTGAAGCTCTGCTGCCCATGGTTCCCTGAGCCTCTCGGGAAGTATCCAGATAAATTTCTTTTCCCTTTCATCTGCAAGAATTGCGTCTATCTTATGCCTGATATTCTCATCATCATTGAGGCCCTCATACATAGCGTTATCCCCGTCAGCCTCATTCAGAAGATTATTCAGGTAAGTGTTTGCGGGCATTATATCAGGACCGTCAAGCACACTGAGATCAAGGAGTTCGATGGAGGACGGGTCTTTTGTGTAATCCTCTTCATCAAAATCAAAGTCAAATTCCATATCGTCGGCGCTTTCAGTAAAACCTGTACCGGCATGGCATCTGTCACAGATATACTTTGCGGCTTTCACCGCCACAGGCTCCGACGAACTGACTACAAGAAATCTGTCAGGTTTCTCAGGCTTCTCCCTGTCCATAAAATCATTAACATCTTTGATATAAGGCACACTGTCGTCATAATAGTCGTTATAGTATATTACTCTCCTGTATACATTCGTTTTACCTATATCCTCTCTCTCCACAACAGGATATAATCTTGAATTTATCATCCCGCTCTCCTTCTTTATAGTCAGTATGTTGTTTATTACTGCTTTTTAAAAAAACGCACTGCCATATCTTCTTTATTAAAGGATAGCATCTACTATCCCGTACTTAAGTGTCTCTTCCGCGCTCATCCAATGGTCGCGTTCCGTATCATGCTTCACTTCCTCAACGTTTTTCCGGCAGTTTACGGCCAAAAGACCATTGAGCATCTTTTTAGTTTTTCCGATGTGTTCGGCGGCTATCTCAAGCTCCGTCGCCTGTCCGTTCATTCCTCCCGAGGGCTGATGGATCATGACCTCGGCATGCGGAAGCATCATTCTTTTTCCCTTTGCGCCTCCTGACAGAATGATCGCCCCCATGCTGGCGGCATGACCGACGCAGACTGTCGCCACGTCAGACTTTATATACTGCATTGTGTCATATATCGCCATTCCCGCGGATACAGATCCTCCGGGTGTGTTTATATACAGCTGAATATCCTCATTGCCCTCCTTTGACAGATACAAAAGCTGTCCGATTATGGAGGCCGACATCTCGTCGTTGATCTCGCCCACCAGATGTATCACTCTGTCTTCAAGGTTCTTTGAAAATATATCGCTTCCCCTGGATTCTTCGTAAACGATCGGATTAATAACCATTCTAATACCTCCTTCATTTATTTTGATGGGTACATCATATAACAGCAGATAAAGAAGAACAGGACAAATCTGTCCTTTTTTCCGTTCCTCATACTGTCTGCGCGATCTCCTGCGTACTTTCCGGATTTATACCGTAATACACAAGGCTGCAGACTTTTAAAAACATCTCGCTCTTATATTTCGCAAGGATCCCTAACAGCTTCCTGTCGCTGTTTATGCCTGAAAATGCTTTTTCCGTGAGCGGATTGTCATTAAGCCTGATAAGCAGTGCCAGCATATTATTGATATGATCACTGATCATCCGGGGTTTGTATTCCTTTTTCCGAGAACGGTCCTTTATCAGCTGCAGCAGATTATCAACAACGTCAAATTTTATATCCAAAGACATTTCTCCGATCCTCTTACAATATCCGTCGATGTCGATCCCTTCGAGTATTTTTTCCATGTCTTCTCCCCGCAGATTCTTTTTTCTTTCAAGCTCATAGTATCTGCCAAACTCCCTTGCCGTTTCGTTAGCCTTAATGAACTGCCCTATCATCGGTTCATCAACCGTGCCGCCGGTCTTTTCATACACATTGACCGCAATGCTCAGATTTTCCCATGCCCTGGCCGTTGCAAGCTTATCCTCCTTACCGCGCTCACACATGTATATCCGGTCTTTATGAAGCCTGAGATAGTTTAAGACTATGGGATTAAATCCGTGTTCATCCGCATACGAAAGGAAATCACAGGCATTGAACTCTATCTCTATCCTTCTGAGCCTGTCAAGCACCGAATAGTCAAATGTACGGGCACTCCTGTTATACTGTACGGGATTTCCGCACAAAACAACGATCCATCCCTCGGGAAGCCTGTGCATACCGATATTCTTGGTCTGAAGGAAAGCCAACATAACGGGCATCAGTGTATCAGACATACAGTTAAATTCATCGAGCAACAGTATTCCCTCCCTGCTGCCCTGATCGTATGCTTCCATGACCTTCGCTATGATCTCTGACATTGTATATTCCGTGTACTTATACCGGCCCGCTTCGCTTATGACCGGTAAACCTAACACTGTATTCCGGCTATGGTGGGTGATACTGAAGCTTACAAATCCAATACCCAGCTCCTCGGCGATCTGCGACACCATCTGCGTCTTTCCTATTCCGGGGCTCCCCTCCAGATAGAAAGGGAGGCGGTTGACCTCATCCATAACGTAATTCCCGTCCTCATCCTTAAACAGATAACCCCTTATCCCATCCTTTACTGCTTCCTTTGCTGAATTAATACTGTACATCTGCCAGCCCTCCTGTTACTGTTCAGATTAATATGATGTGAAGGTCAAAAGTAATATCAAGCGTGGTTCCGTGCTTTGCACTTCCACCACGCTCCCCAATATTCGCAATCCGTGGGGCCCCCTCCCCACTTCTTGCTCATATTGTGGCGGGTCATAAAACCTTTCACCCACTGGCAAGCAAGCTTGCCGTGGGTTCAGGCTTTTGACCCTGATATCATTAATATACCCATTAACGAAATGGCTTACCGCTTCGTTAATGAGTCATCAAGCACCGCTTTTTCGATCCAGCCGGGAATCCGCCTGTTATCCGCGTATCTGCTCTCAGGAAGAACAAATATTACGGGATACCCTTTCTTTTCCTTTGGAAAGACACCCTCTGCATCTGAAAAATACAAAAGGCAGTCGGCACTATCCCCTTTTTCGATAATGTTTTTATCGATCCAGTCAAATACCGGGCAGAAGTCAGTGCCTCCAAATCCCTCAAACTCCGCCTGCCCATTTAACGACCCAAGCTCCTCTATCCTGTCAAATACCGTAACACTATGTATCTTAGCATCACATTGGATCACATATATTTTTTCAAACCGGAATTCTGAAGCCGCCTCTTCAAATATCCCCACCAGCTGATTTAAGAACCTTCCTGTATATTCCTGGCAGGAACCGCTCGTATCTATCCCGATAACGAGATTTTTTAAGATTTTTTTCTCAAGCTCCTCAGGAGGTTCTATAAGTGGGACATTACCATATATGGAAAGGCCGTACTCATAGATCATCGGATCGATAAAGTCAGGCTGTTCACGCGATATCGTTCTGTTATGCATAAACCGGCAAAGCACCTGTGAAAAACTTTGCCTTTCTCCCTCGGGCTTAAAGCATTGTTTACCGTACCCGCCGTTCATGCCGCTTTTTTTGAAGGCTTTTCCGGTCTCCCTTAGCCTTTCTGTTATCAGACAGGCATCTTTCTCACCCGGCATCTCATTTCCGGTAAGATATTTTCCGGCGTTTGCCCATTTTAACGCCACTTCTTTCAGGCCATACGTTGAGGTCTGCATTCCAATGACAGAGTTCTCCCCTGAGGTTTTCTTACTCCACCAGAGTAAATGGTCATCTGTTCTTCTCATCTCCCCTTCTCTGCAGACGTTACGGGCCAGCTCCTTATCCCGTAAAGCTGCGTTATAGAGACTGAATCCCATGGTTTTATACCAGTCGGGCTTATGACGGTATCTTTCCAATCTGTCCATTCCCAGCTCTTCCATGATCTGTTCGATCTGAAGATCCATCACATACCCTGCAAGCGCGCAGTGCCTGTACTCTTCTGTCATCCCGAAATGCCCGAGTATCCCGTGAAGTATGATATGAAATATATCCTCCTCGATGGTTTTGATCCCGGAGCATCTGTAGTTCTTTATAACCTCTTTCGGCTTAAAGAAAAGACGCTCACCGTCCGTGCTTACCATACAGCGCATTTCCTCTCCGGCCGGCTCAGGCTTTAAGATATCCACCGCATAGACAAGGCAGTATGAATCTTCTTTGACCTTCTTAAGAGCGGCGTTTATTATTCTTAATGCTGTCCCTGTGTTATGCATCACTCTTAAGCCTCCCATATTTCTGCATGATAAGGACCGGTACCATGTATGCGCAGTTCGGATGGCTGTTGGTTCTCCTTGTCACATAGTCGATATGCGCGTCCGGGATAAGGCCCTTTTCAGCAAAGACAATAAAGGATTCCCTCAGGATCTTTGCATTTATTATAAGAAAAGCCGCTATTTCCTTTTTTAGGTCTGTCCCGTCCCCGATCCGGTATTCTATACCGCTTATGCTCTCAGCAAGCCTGATCAGACGGCACTTTTTTCTGTTATTTTTAACATCATTATCGTCTTCACCGTCTTCAATCTCTGCACAAAAACCAAAAAATGATTCCGGACTGTATCCCCCTTTCGGACCGATGATAAGCTTTGGTTTATGCCCGAGCAGGGCTTCTCCGAAAGCATAACTGTTTACTGTTGCCGACATGCCGATCTTCTTTGTCATTTCAATACTATTTAAATAATCATCTTCATCTATCGACAGACTGCTTATATACCCGGCAAGCTCTGATCTTATCTGCCGTATTTTTTCCATTTCTTCCGGAAACACAAAATAATACATATTATCCTCGCATGCCTTCTCGATAAAGCTATATACGGTGATAAACAGTGTATACAGTTTTGCCCTGTACTGCTTCATCCACTCATATTCATATGCCTTTATGAGCATCCTTATATCAATTCTGATATATTCCGGTTTCCGGTCGGTATAGTCTTCTTCCGTAATCTCGATCCTTTCGGACATCAGCCGTCTGAGCTTAACAGGATCATTTTTATACAGCTTCATCAAAAAGCATGCCGCAGGGATTTCATATATCCTTCCCTGATCATCATGATATTCGAAATACTCCGGATGCCTGAAGTAATCATTTACCAGCTTTTTCTGTACACAGGACCTGTCGATCCCCCGGATATCGTTGATATCGATCAGTCCTCCGCCCGATACGGCGCCATAAAACATATCCCTGTTCAGTTTTTCAAGTATCGAAAACCTGAGCTTCTGCGGTACATCCATGTTTTCCGAATAGAGCAGGTTTGCAAATGAAATATGCACACTTTCCGGCTCAGACAGAAACCTGACGGCCGTGGAGGAGATATGCAGGTTTATATTCTGAAGCTCACCGACCAGCCTTTCAGCCGCCTCATATTCGCCGAGTATCATCGCCATGGAAATACAGTCGGATTGTATGACTAACCCTTTATTTTCCTCAGCTTCAGGTATCAGCCTTTTTACGATCCCACAGAGCTCCTCTGGTTTTTGCACATTACAGCTAAGGAAATTCGGGACATCATCGGCTTTTACTTTTCTCAGATAATTCTTAATATCGCTTAAGCTCTCTTCTTCCATCTTAAAATCTCCGTTTGATAATCTCCGTTTGCTAACTATGAACTTATCATAAATCTCAGGCAGTAAAAGAAAATGACAGATTTGTCCTTTTTTAGTATAATCAGTGTGATATCGGCGGTATAATTTACGAAATGAAAAAACACCCCGGTATGAAATCCTATCCCTGATTTTCTAAGGAGTCCTCGACTCTGACGGGGGTATGTCAGATATTTCAGGGGCAAAAACCCCTTTCAATAGAGGAGGAATTACTCATGATCACCGAAACCGACAGATCCCCGGCAGGCAGAAAGGCTCCAGAAGCTCTGTTAACGGATAATGACTTAAGAAATCTCATAAAGCAGTTCGAGATCCCGCTCATATACTACGCTCTTATGATCTCAACAGATGAAGACCATGCCATGTCATGCTCTGCGATCGCGGAAAAGCTGTCAGGCATCGTTCCCCACCCTGACAGTGATAAGAGTTTTTTCAATTCAAAGACAACGGGAAACAAGTTAGAGGATATCATGGCATTATCAGTCATTGACGATAAGCTTATCAAAAAGCTAAGCACTTTGTTTTCCGTAACTTTCGGAGGAACCATAAAAAGCCGCGAGGCTGACGGTATATATAAAGGAAAAAACCTGAAAGGCAGCGGTTCCCAGAGGCGCTACTACTTTGAACCGCTTCTGTCCCGTTCGGATATGGATCTTGTGTACGGCGCGATAAACAGCAGCCGCTATCTTTCCGGAGCGGAAAAGAATTATCTCCTTTCCCGCCTTGAGGTGCTTCAGCCCTTGTTTAATGCCGGTCTTAGCGAATGGGAAGAAAACAGAAGCAGTCTTTTTACGGACATTGAAAGCCTGCCGGCAAGGCCGCATCCTTCAAAAATTTCGGATATCCCCGGCTCCTCATCCGTAATGCTCAGAAATACACAGGTTATATATGACGCGATAGACAGAAAAAAACAGATCGAAGTGATATATGGGAGCTATGACATAAAGGATGCAACGGGAAGAGTCACCTTTAAAGAAAGAAATACAGACAGTCCCTATATCCTGAACCCCTACGCCCTCCTTTGGAATGACGGCGAATACTACCTTGTAGCGACCCATCACAATCATAAAAATCCTGCCCACTTAAGAGTGGACAGGATCATAAAAGTAAGAATTCATTCGGTACAGACAAAAAACGGTGACCTCATTGAAGCAAACCGGCAGAAAACACCGGAAACACTCAGCAGATACTTTAGAAAGAATAAAAAGGGGCGCCTGGTATTTGATTCTGTCGTCTATGCAAATACCTTTCCCCAGATGATCTATTCACAGGAAGAGAACCTGATCGATGTTACCTTTGAATGTACATCCAAAAATCTTCAGGTCATTGTGGACAGTTTCGGGACCAATATATCCCTGTCCGAATCAACAGATCCGCACGAAGGTGCTCCCGGAAATGACCATTATCTTAAGGCCACAGTCCGCAGAGTGCAGTACGACAATGCAAAAAACTATGCACTGGCTCACGCGCATGTCCTGAAGCTTTTATCTCCCGAAAACCTGGTCAGGGAGGTTTCCGCTTCACTCAAAAAGTGTATACCTGATCCGGACAGCATCGTCTGAAAGAAGACTCCCGTTTTCATCCTTCTGCGAAAACGAGATGATCCCGGTCTGTATCCTATCAGGCGTTACGTTAAACAGCTTCTGTATAATGTTTTTGTATTCATTAAGCTGGGGAGAATATTTTTCATCAAAAGCTTTATGCATGATATCCTCGGAAACCAGGTAATCGTTATCAGATTTATAATCTATCAGGGTATAGCTTCCGTCCTTGTTTTTGAAGATCAGGTCGGCAGATCCGTTATGCCATTCTTTTCTTCCCTCTGTATCAACGCTGTAGGAAAAAGGGAGTTCCGTATATGCTGTCTCAACTCTTTCGATAATGGATTCACCCTGAGAGGTATCAAAGAGCCAACTGACATATGCTTTCCCGCAGGCAGTGATGAACCTTTCGTATTTATCACTATCCTCAAACTCCCCTTTTTCCTCACAGGATCTGGCAAGGTTCATAACCGCACGGCGGCTGCAGTAGCTTACAAGCTCTTCCGTATCATTCCCGTAAAGAACGTTTCCCTTCCTTCTTTGCATCAGTCCGTCGACAATAAGCTCCATTGCGTTATGCAGGGCATTCCCGAGAAGATTGCCTACAGGCCGCTCGAGATCTTTACTATATTCGTCTTCCCTTCTGGCTCCGGCTTTAACGGCTTCATCCCGCACTTTATTTTTGCTCGGCGACGATCCCTTTTCCAGCTTGCTCGGATTGATCCTGATATACGAGACCGGATCCATTAACTTCTCTTCCCGGGCCGCAGGGTAGTCATCATCAATGATCTTATAATCAACAGTTTTAAGCGTCGGCTTTTGCGGCATACAGACAGCCTTCGTATCAAATATCTGCTTAGATTCCCTGATATCGTAGCTGTAATTGTTATCGGCCTTTTTCCCGCCTCTTAGCGCGCATTGCGCGAACAGCCTGCGCATGTACTTTTTCCCGTCCGATATCACATCAAGGAAGATAGCAACCTGTTTTGCCCGTGTCAGCGCAACGTACTCCAGGCGGTGGAATTCTGATGTCTCGTCTTCTTCATATTTATCGGTGTACTTACTGTTCCCGGATATCGAAGACCATCCCCTGCCATAAAAAGGCTTTACACCGGGATAGTATTCATTTCCTGTACGCATGGATACGGGCTGGGATTTCTTCCTGCCATGGCGGTCAAGCAATATCACTATGTTTCCCTCAAGGCCCTTTGCCTTATGCAGGTTCATGAATCTTACGGCCTCCGGAATTTCTCTGAGAGACATTTCATGCTCCAGACCGCTCTCGATATAACTGTTCATCTCCTCTATGATGTCTTCGCCGGTACCGGTAACATTAACGTTTACATCCTCAAGCATCTGTCTTATATGGGTCCTTGCCGCAAGTATGTCTATGGCGGAAATATCCTTATCCTTATCAAAGATCACCGAGGTCTGGCTCTCCAGATACTGGGCTTTTCCATACGGGGACATGTGCCGGCAGTCGGCATAGAGACAGTCGAGTATCCCGTCGGTATACCGGGCAAGTTCTTCCTCGCTTTCCCAGTTCGCGCTCTCCCTTATAGCTTCGGCGGCGCCCGTCCTGTAAAACGGATTTCTCGGATTTATAAGATATTTATATATCCTTGTAAATACATTTAACGCCTTATCCCTTACAAGCGATTCCCTTCCGTCGAGGATTACCGGGATGCCATAACTCTTGAGAGCCATAACATACTTATCCATCTGAGTCGTGACCGGGCTTATAATGAGAAAATCACTGAGCTTAATTCCATCCGCATAAGGAGCATAGCTCCCATCCCCCTGTTTTTCATATCTCGTGATCTCATACTTTGCCGTGCCGTCATCTTCCTTAGAGGTAAGCTCCGTTATCACCTTGATAAGGTTGTTTACATCCGTATCCGTGTCACAAACCGTATACTCAAACGTTTTTCCGCCATCCCTGCTCATTTCATTGTCCGGATTGTCATATCTGTATACTCCGGATAACAACACTCCTTTGGAAGAGGATGCTGTCTGATTGATCCAATTCATCGGCTTATAGGAATATTTTCCCATTCCTTCCGGCACCGTATTAACGATATGGTAATAAGGATCCGATTTCGTAAACCTGTCATTTACCCATTCGATGATTTCCTTGTTTGAACGGAAGTTTTTTGACAGTTCATAGGTCCTTGCATTATCGAGTTTTTCCATTTCTTCCCTGATACGGAAATATACTTCGGGCTCAGCACCCCTGAACCTGTAGATAGACTGCTTGGGATCTCCGACCACGAAAAGAGCTCCTTCCCTGAGCTTTTTTCTGTCTTTAAGATCGCCCGCAAGCCGGTATATGAAATCCGCCTGAATACTGTCGGTATCCTGAAATTCATCCACGAAGAAAGTCCTGTACCTGCCCTGAAAATACTCAAGCGGCGCCGTGTTATCTCCGAGTATCAGGTCTCTTGTAAGCTCGAGAAGCTTATCGTTTGTTATGATGCCTTTGGGACGGTTTTCGTGATAATATGCCCTGGCTTTTTCGGCATATGACACAAGGGTCCTGAAATGTCTCTCCATCCTTGCACCGTTTTCAACCGCTTCGCTGAATGACAGTTCGATCACATTGCCGGCCTGATCCCTGGTTTTGGATCCGCTGAGATCATGCAGATCCTTATAAGGAAGAAAAACATCATCTATAAATTCCTTTAATTCTTTATTTGCCTCATCTATCCTTTTTTTATCATATCTTACAGGCACCGTTTTTTTGAAGAAAACTCCCGAAGATGCAAACAGGCCGGAAATGGAATCGATATCACAATTGATGCCTTTTTTGAGTTCGTCTGTTATTCCTTTGGCTTTATCCGAAACTAATTTTCCGTCCGCGGCCTGTACCACGTCATCAACAGTTATGAAAGTCTCCTTTTTGTCCCCGGTATTCTTTAAAGGATCCAGGCATGAAGATGCCGCTAATATGATTTTGTCCGAAAGACCGGGGATCATGGATGTTTTGTCACCCTTTATAAGGCGCTTCAGCGCATCCTCAAAAGCTTCTGCGGGAAGCGTTCTGGGGAAAACTGTCTTTACCTCGGACGCAAGATCGCAGACAGACATGAACAGTTCCTCAATGTAATTCCTTATCTGCCTTCTGTCTTCGTTTACGTCCTTATCCTTTTCAATCTGATCCCAGTCAGCTTTCGAAAGAGTCCTGAGATAGTCATTAAGATATCCCTTTTTGAACTTCCTCTCTTCCTCATCCTGTATCAGGACAAGATCCTGCGGAAGGCCGGCTGCAACGCTCTGTTCCTTAAGAAGCACATTGCAGAAGCTGTGAATGGTAGAGATATTCATCTCATCCAGACGGTATAGTTTGTCAGTAAGGCCGGCAGCCTTTACTTCGCTTATGATCCTCCCCCGAAGCTCCTCCGCGGCTTTATTGGTAAACGTGATCGCAACGATTTCGGACGGCTCATAATCGCCTTTTAACATATTGACTATACGCCTTACGATAAGGGTTGTCTTTCCCGCACCGGCTCCGGCTTCCACAAACATGTTAAGAGAAAGATCGCTCTCAATCTCACGCCTCATATCATCTTCATTCATTCCCTGTGAATTCATGATCATTCATCCTCCTCGTCTGTGCCATCCATCGCCGCAACGTCTACCCATTTACGACACACATCTTTATAAGCGCAATAATTTTTCTCGCAGAACTCCTTCTGGCCGAATTTAATGTCGTATGCAGGTTCGTCAGCGTTCGGATTGGATTTCCTTGCCTTCTTAAGGGCTTCTTCATACAGATATTCATATCTGGCGTCAATCTTATTTTTTATCTCTTTCTCTATATATTCCGCTATTCCATCGGTTTCTCCTGCATTCCATCTGGTTATCGTATTTACGATCTGCCTGTTTATATCCTCGGGAAAATCAACTTTCATCTTACCGGGGTCCGGCTCTCCGGATATCATTTTTTTTACATCTTCTATGGTCTCCAGTATATCACAGGGATCAGTCTCATACGGGAAGGAGTAGCAGATCGATTCGAATTCATATCCAGCCGGAACAGTTCCAAAGACCTCAGTCAGCCTGTCCTTTCCTTTATCGCTTCTCAAAAAATCAATGGCTGCCATCGCATACATATATTGCTGTATCTGAATGCCGAGAGCAATCTCTTCCTTCTTGCCTGAAAGCCTCCCCGTTTTGTAATCCACAATACGCAGTTTCAGTACATTTCCTTCAAGATACCCGTCCAGCCTGTCTATAGATCCGTCAATCGGCATTTTATAGCTTTCACCATTGTAATTTCCTTCATGGATAAGCAGTTCACCGTCAGGATTGAGATATCCTCTTCCGAATCCGAGCTCGCAGCCTATCACCTGCCATTGTCTGCCTTCACCCCTGTCTTTGATAAAACGGCTAAGCTCCAGCTCCAGATAATTGATCATCAGCCTTCTATAGTAATCCTCTTCACGCTTTTTTATCGGTTCCGAAGGATATGGCTGCTCTTTCTGGATATTGGCCAGCTCCGTATCAAATATCCGGTCAAAAACATCAAAATCGATCCCTCCGGTTATCTGCTTCGCTGGAGGCATGGCTTCATTGAAATAGCCTTCCATAACCCTGTGGCAAAACGTCCCTTTCTGGGCGGCACCGAGCCACACATGGCTTTCGGGCACGATCTGTGAGACATCCTTAAGATGACAGACATACCGGTAATAATATTTAAGCGGGCATGCAAGCATGATCTGCAGACCGGATGCGCTGATATTTCGCTCCTGTCCTTCGGGTTCCTTGCTGCCATCTTCCGTCAGTTCCAGGTCTGTATTATCTTTAAAAGTTTCTTCTATATTACCCGAAGCAGTTTCTTCATCGACGACTTCTCCTGTCTCTTCCTCACAGGCTTCTGTTCTGCCGGCCTTTGCGCGTTTCTCTTCCCGTTCCTTCTCTATATCTCCGGCGCGGTCCCTGACCGAATCCTTAAGCTCCGAGGTTGAAATGTTTATATCGCTTCCGACATATGATTCCCAGGCCTCGTAGCCATCCGCCTTTTCCTCCTTACAGCCGGTCTCCTGCATGATCTCATATAACACGACTGACGGACTGCTGTCGCGCAGCGTCGTCGTGTCGAATGACATATAGGTAAACACCGCCCCGGAGTCTTCATACTTATTATTTTCAAGGCATAATAACGCCTTTTTAAGCGCAAGCTTCCTCCTTTCGTTTCGCCGGCCTGCAAGCTCTACGGAGCTCCCCTCCTCTTTCGCTCCCATAATATATAAAGTCTTTTCGTTATCGAGAAGTATTGGCGACTGTTTGGAATCAACGGAAAAATCACCGGCAGACATTCCAAGGAAATAATTGACCGGGCGCTCTATGACTAATGCATCATCCACCGAAGAGACACTGACACAATTATCATCAGAATCATCAGTGATCATCAGTGACTCGATAACTTCCCTTACTATCGATATCTTATAAGGCATCTCATATGAGGAGTCTTCGACATATTTAAGGTTATTTACCTGCTTCCGAAGCTCCTCCTTAACAAGCCTTTTGTCCGGATTTTGCTTATATGTAAATTTATCTGTAAAATCGATGAGCCCTGAAAGTATCTGAGAGCACGAATTGGATTCATCAAATATACCGATAAATTCCTTCAGAAAACTGATGAAAAACTGATCCGATCCGTCCCCTGCATTATCAATGTAAGCCTTATAACGTTCACGCCCCCATCCTATTCCGGCGCTAAGCGCATTATAATAAGCCCTGATGGGATTCGAGGCGACATTATCCTCATTTATGTTTTTAAAGGTCGCAAGAGGATTCAGAACGACCTTTTCCAGTTTTGCATAAAGCATGTCATCTTCCGCGCATTCAAGACATGACAGCATAAACCTTATGATATTAAGCTCTGTAGGCGGATTTTTGGACCTGATCTTATAGGGGATATGGAAAGCATCAAACTGTGCTTTGATAAAGTTGATATATTTGGGATCGGAATAATACACGTTGACGGAATCGTATGGGATCTTAGCGGAATGGTTTTTCCTGTCATAGATCTGATCCGCAGCAAGACGGACCTCATTGGCAATTCCATACGACCGGTATATACAGTAACCGGAATGAATGCCGGCTTTGGTAAATTCGGAAATATATTCAGCCTCGATGAGCTCATTACCTGATATTGAAGCCAGACAGCTCATAAACTCTCTTTCATGGCAGCTGAAGCGATCGCCCGCTAAAACCAGATATTTCTTATCGGCAAGCCCGAACATCCATTTACTTACATCTCCGGCCTGTAAATAATCCGCTGCCTCAGCGACAGACTTTATATCATCATATAAAGAACGCCTGTCAAGCTCCCCCTCAAAAAGAGAGAGCACACTTAGCAGATCCTTAAGCCTGGGATTATCCGCGCTTTTTCCTTCTTCGGTCAGGCCGTTTGCCCGGATGTCGTTCATGCAGTTCATTATGTCTTTGACGGTAACCGCAGACAGAGAACTCAGCCTGAAGGATGCGTAAGCATTATCCCTTAATATATTCATGAGAATATATTCACAGGCTTTTGGGCTTATAAACCTGATTTTTGATGCTGCCTCCGGATTATGATAAGCCAGGTAAGCCGTAACGATCTCCTTTGCAAGATCTCTTACGGTAGAAACAGTCAGATCAGCGCAGACTATGTTTTCTGCATTATTCAGCTGACGGATCAAAGCGTTTGCCTTTGAAACCCTGTCAGTAAAAAGAACCGCTGCAGAGACAGGATTATCCTTAAGATATTCAAATAATTTCATGTTGTGTATCCTCCGCTTGTCTCATTATATCATAGCGATCTGCTCAATGACAGGACAACATCAATGCCGCTTAGTTAATGAGTATAAATATCAAAAGGCAGATATTTAATTCACGTCAAAACGAAAATCGTTGTATCATCTTCTTTATATAAAATACCGGGACCCGAAAAACAGGTCCCGGTAAAATATTTCAAAATATACCGGCTGATACCGGAATCAAAGATTAAGCCCCTTAGCTTCGTCGCACCCGAGGACTATGTTCATACACTGCATTGCGGCGCCGGAAGCGCCCTTTCCAAGGTTGTCAAACTGTGAGATAAGAAGGATCCGGTCTTCGTTTCCGGTAACGTATATTTTCAGGCCGTCATAACCTGAAAGCCGGTTTCCTGAGATAAAACCGGATGAAGCAGCCTCATCATCGGCCTCGGCTACGGTAATGAATCTCTGCCCTTCATAATAATCCCTGAAAAATGCGCGGACACTTTCCACGCCTGCCCCTTTTAACATATCAGTATAAAGCGGCACGGTCACGACCATTCCGCTGTAATAATCATCCACGACCGGGCTGAAAAGAGGGATCCTTTTAAGGCCCGTGATCTTATGCATCTCCTTAAGATGCTTATGCTGCTGGGAGATCGCATATTCACGCGGCGCAAAGAGATCCTCTGACTTGCCTTCGTCTTCGTACGCCGCTATCATCTTCTTGCCGCCACCCGAATATCCCGTCAGAGAAAAGGCGCTCACCGGGTAATCCGCGGGCATGAATCCACCTGCGATCATCGGATATACCAAAGCTATAAAGCCTGTCGCATGACAGCCCGGAACAGCGATCCTCTTCCCGTTCCTTATTGCCCTACGGTGATTATCGGAAAGCTCCGCAAAGCCGTATGCCCATCCTTCATCTGTGCGGTGGGCGGTCGATGCATCTATTATGACCACATGTTCATTTTCAACCAGTGAAACCGACTCCATAGCCGCCGCATCCGGAAGACAGAGAAAGGTAATGTCGGATGAATTAATCAGCCGTTTACGTTCATCGGGATCCTTTCTCAGCCCGGGACTTATTGTAAGAAGATCGATATCATCTCTTTGGGAGATCCTCTCATGGATCCGAAGCCCTGTCGTACCTTCGCTTCCATCGATAAACACTTTAACTTTCATTTCAACATGCCTCCTTCAGCCGCACATAATAATAAAATCGCACGATTTATAATAGCATTTTCACAAAAGAGTGTAAACCGGCAGCGATCCCGACTATTTCAAAAAGCCGTTTATTTTTATCGGGTTTTCTATATAAATCTGTCGACATCCAATGTCTTTATCACACGGGCCGGGTTTCCACCGTCGATCACCTTCCTCATTTTTTTATATTAAGCCCTTCGACAGGCTTTAAAAAATTTTTCAGGCCGAACAGAGGCGGTTTTCTTTCATAAGCTGTTCAACAAGCTCACGTTTTTCGTAGAGTACACATCCGCCGTCATGATCATCCATCAGGATATCTCCGCTCTGTAAAGCCACAAACAGCGGAGAATGCATAGCCTCCATGAGCGAAGTATTTCTGATGTTTACATCCGAATACGGTGAGAACGGACACGGTTCCGCCCCGCCGTGTGAATTTATATGGAAAAATCCTCTGCCGGCAGCCACACACCCGCCGGAACTCTTCTCATCCCCGGGGAATGATATGAACACCATCTCAGGCCTTTTTTCTCTCAGTCTTAAGATCTCGGTCTTTAAGCTTTCCCTCTCCTTCTCTCCGGGAGCAAGATGCTTACTCTCATCCGCCATCGGAACAAATTCCACAAAGATCACCGCCTTGCAGCCTCTGTAAGACAGCTCGTTCAGGAAATCATCCGAGGTGACCTCGTTTATGTTTTCGGTCGTGACCGTAACGGAAGCTCCGAATATAAGTCCCCGGCTGTTAAGTTCATCCATGTTTTTTATCAGCCGGTCGTATATTCCAACACCCCTTCTTAAATCCGTGGTCTCCTTTTTCCCTTCAATGCTCATGATCGGGATAAGGTTCCGGCTTTTATCAAACAGATCGAAGTACCTTTCATCCATAAACGTTCCATTTGTAAATATCGGGAACAGGATGTTCTTTTTCCTTCCGGCCGCTTCTATAACACCCCTGCGAAGCATCGGTTCGCCTCCGGCAAGAAGAATAAAGCTGATCCCCAGTTCATCTGCTTCATCAAAGATCCTGAACCACTCTTCGTCCGTAAGCTGGACTACCGGCTCGGTATCAACCGTTGCGTGATTACATCTGGAATAGCATCCCGCACAGTGAAGATTGCATTTGCTGGTTATGCTTGCGATCAGAAAAGGCGGGATATGATTTCCTTTCTTTTCTGCCATTTTGCGCTTCTTTGAGGCTGCCGAGCTTGACCTGGAGAATCCGAGCATAAAAGCGCTCTCTTTTGGATTCTTAAAGGTTGCTTTTACAGCATCGGAAACAACGCGCTCCACGCCCTTTGTCATGTATTCCTGCAGATCAAATTCTTTATCCATAAATATACTATCCTTCCAAGATCAGATATAAAAGCCTGTACAGTTCTTTTGTATCTTCTTCACTAAGAGCAGATCCCTCCGAAGCCATCTTCATTGGGATATCCTTGCATTTTTCTTTAAGAGCATTTCCCTCCGGAGTGATGCTTATTACCGTAACACGCTCATCCTCCTTCGACCGCGCCCTTGTCACATATCCGGCCTTTTCAAGCCTCTTTAAAAGCGGTGTAAGGGTGCCTGCATCCAGATGAAGGATAGTTCCGAGTTGCCCTACATTTATCGATTCCTGCTCCCAAAGGACCATCAGCACTACATACTGGGTA
Organism: Lachnospiraceae bacterium; assembly: GCA_024684065.1. The sequence goes on along the minus strand of JAIKXO010000146.1, from coordinate 84,627 downwards.
TAGGTAAGCCCCAGCGGGCTTAGAAAAGGTGTGTACTTCCCTACGATTTTCCTTCCGCATGCATAAAGCGGAAAACATAACTGATTTTTCAATAAAAGCTGTTCATATTCCTGCGCCATTTTCGTCCTCCCATATTATATCTTTTGTCATATTTTATTGCGCGCAATGTAATTTGTCAAGAGGAATCATTAATTTCAGGAGTTTATCGCGTATATAAATCGGGCCGTCGGAATATGTATCCGGCGGCCCCGCACTTACAATAATATTTTTATTATTCTCGTGTTTTATCCTTTATGTATCTCAAGAATCTTATATTTGATAACACCCGCTATTGTCTCTATAGAAACAGTCTGGCCTTTCTTTGCCCCTATCAGTGCTTTTCCGACAGGAGATTCGTTCGATATCTTACCGTTCAGGCTGTCTGCCTCGGTAGAACCTACTATTTTGTATTCCATGTCCTCTTTGTATTCCATATCACGTATTTTGACAGTGCATCCCACGCTGACCTTGTCCGTGTCAACCTCTTCATCCAGAACAACCTCAGCGTTTTTAAGGATCTTCTCTATCTCCTCTATCCTTGCATGGATATCCCTCTGCTCATCCTTTGCCGCATCATACTCTGCATTCTCGGAGAGATCTCCCTGTGCCCTTGCCTCCTTAAGCTTCTGGGCATTCTCTGCCCTTTTGTTTACCTTCAGATCATGAAGCTCGTCCTCAAGAGCCTTTAAACCTTCGTAAGTTAAGATATGCTTTTTCTCATCCATTCCAGTTCCTTCTTTCCAAATCAAAATGACCAGATTTGATCATATATAAATAAAAAATGTAACTGATCAGGTTTTTCCTGAATGGTTACTGAAAAAATTAAAAGGCGGAAAAACCTCCCGCCCGTGGTCAAATGGAAGTATACAACAACCATGCTTTTACTGTCAAGCAATATAAACGTTTGCATCCCCTGTTTTTCGCAAAAAGGATCTCCTTACGTCCGTGTTAATATTCTATGCCCCGTCTTGCCCTTATTCCGGCATCATACGCATGTTTAACACACTTAAATTCCGTTACATAATCCGCTTCATCTGTCATCCATTCTTTGGGATCTCTTCCGGTTAAGACGATCTCCCATCTCTCCGGCCTGTTTGCCAAAAGCCCTCTTAACAGCTCTTCATCAAGCAGCCCGTAAGTGCATGCGTTCAATACTTCGTCCAGAACAAGAAGCACGTTCTTTCCGCTTCTCTTTGACTCACGCAGTAAGGAGCTTATCTCATCAAAGCTTCTTTTCGATCCCTTTTTTTCACCCTCATCCATGGCATTTACGGATGGATCGTCGTCTCCTCCCTCTATGATCGATCTCAGTATCTTATCCTGGCATGCTTTCAGCTGCTTTTTTTCCTCCCCGTCCATTTTTCTTACGAATTTATGATCCGTTTTCCCGTTTACGATAAAAGCCCCCGCTTCTTTTAACAGCTCTGTCTCTCCGCTTTCATAGCTTTCGCTCTTTAAAAACCTTACAATAAGAACAACGGCGCCCGCCTTTAAGGCTCTGAGGGCAAGCCCGGCAGCGGCAGTGGATTTTCCCTTCCCTTCTCCGTAATATAAATGTACTAATCCGAATGCTTCCATTACTGTTTTCCCGAAACTTAAAAATCAAACTGCCAAGGCAGTGATAAGCGACACCGATGCCACCGAATCATCATCCTTAAGCGCATGCAGTCTTGTAACAGATTCTTTCTCCCCCTGCTCGTTTATGCGCTCTTCCTCTTTTGAAAAGATCCTCAGCCTTTCGCCTTCAAAGCACTGGCTCCGAAACTGTACCTCCATCTCATTTACAAAATGAGTTCGGTAAAAATCGGAAGGAAAAGCATTAAGGAACATGTCGACATACCTGATATTGTTCATATGCATGGACTTGTCAAGATCGGTATATCTTACAACATGTTCATACCTGAACTCAAGATCGTCCATAAATCTGCCCATTCTTGAAAAGCGTGTCAGTCCTGCCTGCCTGTCAAAAGAAATATCCCCTTTAAAACCTATTTCAGACAGCCTTACCAGCTTCTGCTCCCTTAAATTAAACGGACAGGTCTCAACCCTGCCTGCGGCATAAAGCTCTTCCCCTGCGCTTATCCACATTCCGCGGTTGACTAAAAGAGGGGAACGGACCGGCTCCAGCCAGGTCTCCATCCTTAGTTTTGTATCAAAATCAGCTTTCTTATATACATGGATCTTATATTTTGTAAATATCCAGGCACAGCCTGTCCTTTCCGGAAGCTTGTCATTTCCAAGGTCATACCGGTACATATGAATACACGCAAGATCCTGGAGAAGGTTAAAATATCCCCTTATCCCCAAAAGACCGTCCGCATCGGCGTCCCGGAATTTCGGAACAGTTTCTTCCGTATACAAGTGTTCATCATTCAAGTGTTCGCTATGCAAGTGTTCGCTATGCAAGTGTTCATCATTCAAGTGTTTATTATGCAAGTGTTCATTATATAAATGTTCATCGCATAAATGTTCATTTTTCGAAGTGTTTTCTTCCATTCTGTCACCTGTGTAAAATGCAGTTGCCTTTTTGAGCATGCATGGTCCGGCAGCATACACCTGTCCGCTTAACCGGCCTGCCGTAAATGTCCACGCATTCTGTGCCTTATCACGCATAAATGAAAAACACCACCTCCTGCGAGGTGATGTCTTCCGCCTAAGCCATGATCCATGAAAACATCTTTCAGGCTTATATTTAAATTCCGTGTTTTAAAGATCGATCCCGTCTACAGGGTTTCCGTTAACTACAGGATAGTATTTTCCTTCGTCAGCATTGATATATATGGTAATGCTCTTAACTTCATCCTTGTTGCCGGCTTTCTTGTAAGCAGCCCTTGCGTTCTTGAACAGATCCTTCTCAGAAACATCAACACCATTATGCTGAACAACTATGCTTTCCTTTACCTCAACCTTCTTCTTCGCTGCAGGCTTCTTAGCGGGTGCTTTCTTCTCCGGTGCTTTCTTTGCTGTCTCTAAAGCCTTGGCAGGCTCTTCCTTCTTTACCGGCTCTGTCTTTTTTGCCGCTTCCTTCTTAGCATCTGCAACAGGTTTCTTTACTTCTGCCATGATATAACGTCTCCTTTCATTCCATAAATCAAATGTTTTATGTATGGTATCTATACTTACAGAGCGCTGCGCCGGTCTGCGAAACAGATCATGCGCTCAGGTACGAACCTCAGTCCGTGCCGATCCGATTTGGTATTTGCTTTAGCAAATGTCGGATAAGTTCGATCGTCAGATCAGATCATTTCCCCGTTATGAACAGTTATTTATAACAAACGCCCCGTATTTTTCATTATGATAATATAGCCCATACTCCAGTTTTTGTCAAACTATCTTGGCGTTTTTTAGCCGTTTTATGGGATTTTTGTTAAAAACGCATAATAAAACCATGATATTTAAACCCATTACGGTGCATTATTAGCTATGAAATCCCCACTTTAAAGGATTGAGAACCCAAGGCTTTTTCCGTCATTAACAAACATCTGCACAGTTTCAAGCGAAAGCTTTGTAAGATCCTTGCCAAGATTGGGAAGCTTTGCGAGTATCGCATTTGTAACCGTGATGATATCCACCCCGCACTGATCAGCCTGGATTATATTATAGACCTCCCTGCAGCTTGCCCACAGCGAAAGCGTACCCGGCTTTTCTCTGCATATGCTGCTTACCTCCTTCATTATGGGCATCGCGTCTACTCCTGTGTCTAAGATCCTTCCGGCAAAGACCGAGACGATATTTTCAGTCCCTTCCTTAAAAGCATCCACCGTTTCCCTGACCTGTGACAGAGTAAGGATAGCGGTCACGTTAAGCCTTATACCTTCCTCAGAAAGCTTTTTTATAAGCGGTATGCTTGACTCTCCCTTTGAATTGGTAATGGGTATCTTAACAAAAACATTATCGGAAAGAGATGAAAGTACCTTTGCCTCTTTCTCCATTGTCTCAAAATCATCCGCAAAAACCTCAAGCGACAGAGGAAGATCCGGTATCTCCTTCAAGGCTTCCTTCGCAAAGGTCATATAGTCCTTTACTCCCGCCTTCTTCATAAGCGTAGGGTTGGTGGTAAAGCCCTTTACATAGCCCTTTCTGTATTCCTCCTTCATTCCCTCTATATCTGCACCATCTGCATATACCGTTACCTTAAGATCCTCAAATTTCATTTTGCTCCCCTTTCTGCAATTTATTAAACCCCTGATACAATTGATATCCCATATAAAGCAATAAACACTGTATGATCCTATTCAACGATCGCATTCACCATCAGATGCCAGATGACCCCCTGCCATCCTTCCGCATGAGGCGTGATCCTTTTCTCCGAAACGACCGGGATGAGTACGCAGGCATCCGAAACCTCCTTTGAGTATCCGCCCGACCTTGATACCACGGAGATCACCTTTGAACCTCTTTCTTTTCCAAGCTTCAGGGCGTTGACGATATTTAAGGATGTCGTTTCACTTCCTCCGCCCACTGAAAATACCATTATCGCGTCCTTATCGGAAAGCTTTGATGTCTTTAACCATTCCACAAAGGTGGTGTCCCAGCCTTCGTCATTTGTTCTGGCCGTAAGCTCCGCAACATTATCCGTCGGCGCGTAGGTCTCGATCCCTCCGATCTTTCTGAAATCGTTCACCGCGTGGGAAGCATTGGCAGCGCTTCCTCCGACCCCCAGAATAAAAAGCCTTCCGCCTTTTTCCTTAATGTCCTTAAGGATATTTATCCCCTTTTCGATCTCTTCTCTGGGAACAGTTTCCACTATCTTCTGTGTTTCCTCAAGATATCTGTCGATATACTCCATGTTCGTTTTACTCCCTTCCTTACTGTATTTATTCTGCTAAAGATCATCGGACAGATAAACTATCCGCTGATTTTCCCAATCGTTACTGCGTATTAAGCTTCCGCGCAAAATCCATAAGATCCTTCACTGTCATATCCGGAGAAGCGTCACACATTTTTTTGCATGCATCACATTTAAGATCTCCTATGAATACGGTTCTGACCCCTGCCTCTCTTCCTGCCTGCACATCGGTCAGCGAATCCCCGACCATATAAGAGTTTTCATAGTCAATATTATATATATCTTTCGGCCTGAATATGAGCCCCGGTTTCGGTTTCCTGCAATCGCAGGGCTGGATGAGGAATCCCTCAAAGTCTCCGAGATAACCGTCCTTTATATATGGAAGCCTTTTGGGATAGTGTATGCAGGAAAGCACGGCATCGATCTCGATCCCGTCATCTTTAAAGTCAGAGACCATTGCATTATTGATATCATAAAGCGTCAGAAGCTTTGTCTTTCCTTTCGCGGCTCCCGGCTGATTGGTGGCTATAAAGACATAATACCCCTTTTCCGAAATAAGCCTTACAGCTTCCTTTGCATAGTCAAAAAGCTTAAACTCAGACAGTTTAAGAGGCGCATCCAACTGTTCTATGTCTTCGTTAAAGACGATCTCATCAAGCACCCCGTCTCTGTCGAGAAATACGGCAGGACGCTTTTCCATGAGCCTTTTCTGTATATACCCCTTAAACTCCGCTAACGATTCAGGGCTTCCGATCTCATAAAACCTTTTATTTACTATATGGGCGGAGAGCTTTCCTTCCCTGCTCAGCCTGTGCTGGAGTACGGCGATGTCAAACTTCTCGCCCTCGGCAAATTCTTTAAAAAGCGATTTTTCATAAATACAGACTCCATAGTCGATATAATCCATTTCGTCCGTAACATTATGTTTATCATAAAGAACTATCTTTCCGTCCTTAACGATGACATTGCTCTTGTCAAAGCGGTTATTGTTTTTAAGGACGGTCATGAGGGCCTGTCTTCCCTCCGTCTTTCCGGCAAGATAGCGGTATATGGTCTCCTCGTAGTCAATATCCATAAAGGAGTCCCCATATATAACAAGGAAATCATCTTCAAGGAGATCATAAGCTCTCCTCACCGCTCCCCCTGTACCTAAAAGCTCCTTTCCGTCATAGCAGTACTTTATGGATATCCCCTGTGAAGATCCGTCGCCGTAATATTCCTCTATCATCTCGGCCCTGTAGCCGATAAGAAAAAGGAATTTCTTAAATCCGTAATGCTTAAGGAGCATGAGCTCATAATCAAAGAAAGGTTTACCGCATACATCCACGAGCGGCTTCGGGACTTCTTTTGTATATTCCTTAAGCCTGGTCCCCAGCCCCCCCATTAACACTACTGCCTGGAAATCGCTGCAGGGGGTATGGGCGAAAATGTTCCCGTCCATTACAGCACCCTTGCCCCTTCCATTTCGAAGCGGAATCTCACTTCCTCCATTCCCGCCGATGTAAGCGCCCTTCTGAGCTTTATCTTATCATTCGCATAGAACATAAGGAAACCGCCGCCGCCGGCACCGATCATCTTTCCTCCGAGAGCCCCGTTCTTAAGCGCCAGGTCATACCATTCATCTATCCTGGGATTGCTCATCCCTCCCGAACGTTTCTTCTTATACTCCCAATGCACGTTCATTATATCGGCAAACTTCTCGAGGTCTCCCTTCTCAAAAGCCTCCTTACTCTGATAACCCAGATCCTTTACAAAATCCAGATTCTTAAGCATGTCTTCGTTATGATTCCTGCTCTTTTCATCCTGCTCCTTTAGGATAGCGCCCGCAGATCTTGAAAAGCCCGTAAAGAACAGGCACAGGTTGTCCTCCAGGTTATAAAGCGTTTCCTTAGAAATATTGAGCGGATCCACCCAGACATAACCATCCTTATGAAAGTCCATGCAGGTTATCCCGCCATAGGCGGCAATATACTGATCCTGCTTGCCGATAGGCTCTTTCAGACGGTTCATTTCGATTTCACATGCCTCTTCGGCAAGGGTTCTGGTGCTTACGATATGTCCCTGATATGTATGAAGCGCCCTTAAAAGGGCTGTGGTAAAGCTGCTTGAAGATCCAAGACCTGTCCCGGCCGGTATGTCCGCCATGGAACAGAGCTCAATATGATCATCCTTCCAGTCTAACAGTTTAAGCGCTTCCCTTATTATCGGGTGCTGGATCTCGTCGATGGATTCCGCGCGTTCAAACCTGGAATATTTAAGCAGATACCCCCTATCAAAGGTCTGATGCAGTGTTATATAGACATATTTGTCTATAGCGGCTGAAATGAGAAACCCGCCTCGCTCCTCATAATAAGAAGGAAGGTCTGTCCCTCCGCCGCCAAGTGATATCCGAAGCGGACTCCTGGCTACTATCATATATATACTCCTCTCCCCAAAAACTACATATATAGTTAATCTACTACAAAATAAGGAAAAAATAAAGCTAAACTTTACTATATTTAGTATCATCATCCGGCCCCGGATCATTATATGATGTGAAGGCTAAAAGTGATATCAGGCGTGGGTTCAGGCTTTTGACCCTGATATCAATTTTGTATTATAGTTTGAGCTGACGCTTTCTTCATGATAAAATGACGATATGATCAAAGACAAGGTTTTATCCATCCTGAAAAACAGAAAAGACTACATCTCCGGCGAAACGGTGAGCAGGGAACTCGGGGTCAGCAGGGCAGCGGTAAACAAGGCGGTAAAGGCCCTTCAGTCTGAGGGATATATGATCTCCGCGGTCAATAACAAAGGTTATTTATTGTCGGAGTCTCCCGACATACTGAGTGAACAGGAGCTGGCAGCCCTTCTTCCGAAAGAGCGCATGGAAAATATCTTCATTTATGACAGCATCCCCTCCACCAATCTCAGGCTAAGCGAACTTGCTTATGAGGGTGCTTCGGATATGACTGTCGCCATTGCCAATGAACAGACAAAGGGGCGCGGAAGGAGAGGAAGGAGCTTTTCATCCCCGAAGAATAAGGGAATCTATCTGTCCTGTCTTATGCTCAGGAGGGAGGCACCCGAGGATGTCACGGAGATAACGGCATGGACAGCCGTTGCCGTAGCAAAAGCCATTGAAACGGTATGCGGGGCTTTCGTTTCCGTCAAATGGGTAAACGACCTTATCTTAGGCGGCAAAAAGATCTGCGGCATACTCACCGAAATGTCCATAGAGAACGAATCCCGAAGCATCCGGAATATAATTATAGGAATAGGGATCAATGTAAATGAAGAACCTTCCGATTTTGACGAGGACATCCGCCTTACCGCTTCTTCTATTTCCGCCGAGCTCGGAAAAAAGATAAACAGGGCAAAGCTTGCAGCCGAGCTCATCAGGCGTCTTGATAAGCTTAATGAAGACTTTCCGTCAAACAAAGCAGAATATCTTAATTATTACAGAGAACACTGCCTGTTTGTCGGAAACCGGATCCTCGTGTATGAGACGAATAAAAGGGGGGGCTCTGAATCTTCGGAAGATGCCGTAGAAGCGGAAGCGCTTTCAATAAATGATGATTTTTCCATAAAGGTGCGTTTACCGGATACCGGTGAAGTAAAGGACTTAAGCAGCGGTGAGGTCAGCATAAGGGGACTGAACGGATATATTTAGTAAACGCTTATAAAACCGTTTCCCGCGAAAAAACCAATCAGGCGGAAGTATGCAGAAAATCACTGATAATACTATGAGCCGGTCGTATTTTTCATAGATCCGGGGATTTTTGCTTCAGTCCCGATATGATTTATGTAGGCAAACAGACAAAGGAACATAAGTGAAAACGGCGCAACAATGATATAGTTTTCCATAAAAGCCGTAAACAGCATCGCAAATATCCCCGCCATGGCCGATCTTGCGGCATAGCTTTGAGCGATGATCTCCCTTATCCCAAAGAGCCTGAACACAAGAAACATACATACGATGATAAACACGACCAGGCCATGCACGATAAGGATGTCCAAAAGCCCGGAATGCACTTCAAACAGACCTTCCATCCATTCAAGCTTCATAACATATGAAGATCCGATCCCCGTAAACGGTTTTTTCAGGTATTCCTCCCAGAGCTCTGCCCATATCTCCTCCCTGCCGGAGATTATGTCCTTATAGAAGAGCCTCAGGGTTAATTCCTCTTTCATAACTCCAAGCCATACATAGAACGCCGAGAACAGTATTGAGCCTGCTGTACCGGAAAAGACCAGGATCCCGTAAATCACCTTATTCTTCCAGATACCCTTAGGGATCAGAAGCAGCACAAGAAAGACCACAAGGCCTACAAGCGCGCATCTCGACCTGTACCAGGCGATTATCCGGAAGGCAACATAGAACAGGATAACCTCTGACAGTCTTAAAAGCCTCTGGTATTTACAGGTCCCCATGCACAGTTTTATGAAACTGTTCATCCGGTCATGCTTTGCGGGCACCTGCGGCACAGGCTCTGTTGTTTTTTCCGGTTCATCGTTTACGTATCCGCCTTTTACAGGTTCACCGGCTGCAGGATTACCGTAAGCAGATATGTTAACGGTCGGTCCTTTCCCTCCGGCGTTATCCGCTCCGTTTCCCTGCTGGCCGCCGTGAAAGAAATATTCGACGGCATATATCAGAAAAATAAAGCCCGATATAAGCACCAGCCCGCCGTAATTTGTATTATATCCCTTAAAATATCCCTTGACATCTATCGTCCAGTATATAAAGAAAAAACCTGTATAAAGAGCGGATACTATCATCTCCTTTTTTGTAAACACCACCTTGTTCGCAAGATACAGTATCAGAAGGAAATCGGCGACCGTAAGGATCGCGCCCTTATGAGACCCTATGGCAAAGAGATTTATCAAAGCCAGGACGTCTGCGAAGGCCATAAGATAAAATGCCGGATCCTTCAGCGCATAGCTTACGTCCACATAACAAAAAAAGGTCACAATAAGAAAGACAGCAGCGGTAAGTGTTCCATACGGCGCAAGCAGGCTGTACCAGCTGTAAAAATGGAAATAAGCCGTTGTCAGTATGAAAACGGCGGCAAGAAGGGATATGTTCCCTATCCGTCTTCTTTTTTCATTACGGTCGAACTGTCCTTCCAAGTTCATTCTCCTCTGTTGAAAGGGGTTTTTATCCCTGAAATATCTGACATACCCTCTTTAAGACCGATGGCTCCTCTAAAGAAAAGGGTCTGCCCTGAAATATCCGATAAACCGCAAAACGATCTACGTATCCTGTTTTGTACCGCAGACAAAAATACAGGACCTTCAAGGCTCTTTAACGGTATGCTTAAGGATCTGCCTGCAATATCCGGATATCTGCTTTATGTATATTAACAAAACAGCAATCGATAATGCTGTGCACACAAGACAGGTTTCTGTTCCACCCGGTCCGGTGATCATTTTAAAGGCCTCCAGGACAACCAGAATAACGGCTGTGATATCCTTTGCGTGATCCGCCTTTATCTTCACATATCTGCTCACAAAAAGACCGGCCATCATAAACATGACAAAGTAAGAGACAGCCGTGGCGGCAGCCGCTCCCATGGCTGAATACCGGGGAATGAGCAAGGCGTTTAAAATAAGATTTATCAAAGCTCCCGTTCCTGTCGCCGCTCCCATGGACTTTGAATCCTTATAGGCAAGACAGATCGATCCGAGGAAGCCCGTCATTGCCCCGAAGACCACAGAAATAAGAAGCAGAGGCACAAATCTCCACGCCTCGTAAAAATCCTTCCTGAAAAGAAACAGTGCAAGAAGCCTTACAAACAGGATGAGGAATGCGCATCCGACCAGCATGAACGTAAAATAAAATCTGTACATGCCCGAATAAAACTCCGCGCTCTTAACGGATCCTTCCTGTTTATCCTCCACGAGGCTCTTTGTCGCGCTCATCTGCCAGGCCTGCGCAAATATCCTCTGGAAAACTGTCAGTATCGAAGGGATCTTATAGGCTACCCCGTAGAGACCGTTTACCGAAAGCCCGCACATTGCAGACACAAAATAACGGTCCGCCGCATTATTTATCCACGCCCCGGTCGAATACAGTATCATCGGCCTTCCGTAATCAAGAAGTTCGGCCTCGAATTCCTTATCCTCACCCTCCCTTTTTCCGCTAAACAGCTTAAGTCCCGAATGCTTTTCAAAGAGGTAAAGCATAAGGACCCCGGCCGCCGTATAAGACAGGATCTGCGAAATGATATAACCGTAAAGCCCTGCCTTAACCGCCAGTAATAATATAAGGTTCGAGCAGATAAGTATAACTGTGGAAAATACGCTTCCGGACACAACTATCTTTACCTGCTCACAGCCCTGGAAAAAAAGGATCAGAAATTCATATATGGAGTTAGTGAAAAAAAGGATGACAAACAGTATTACAATACAGGCCGGAAGAAAAAATACCGCCACAAGAGCCATTGCGGCAACTATCAGGGAAGCTCTCAGGGTATATCTGATCCCGATCCCGAATATGAGCTCCCTCTTATCGGTTCTTTCTATCCCGAACCTCAGCGCGGCCTCCCCCATGTTCATCGTAAGAGCGGGGACTAAAAGCAGAAGCGTCGTCTGCATGACATCCGCTGTCCCGTACTCCGTTGTCGTAAGCACCCCGGTATAGAACGGGACAAGCAGAAACACCAGTATCTTGGATACAAAACTGCTTATAGAGAAAAGCGCTATATTATTTGCCAGATATTTATACTTCCCCATTGCATCCCGTTATGCTTGTCAAAAGTAAAAGGTTCAGCGCATAATCCGCCCAGATAAGATCCACATCAAAAAAGGATTCAAAAAACACCGAGAGCAGGACAACAAGCGCGCAGTGCCTGAGAGGGCTTCCGGCTGTTTTATCAAAGCCTCTTTTCGCAAACCTGAATATCAGATATATGATCCCCGCAAAGACAATGATCCCGTCGATGACCAGAAAATTATACATCGCGTTGTGCACATTAAATTCAAAGAAGGATTCTATGGTAACATTCGTGCCGATACCCGTAAGCGGTTTTTTTGAAAACAATGTAAAAAATTCGAGCCAGATCTTATCCCGTCCGGAAAAAACCTCCTTATAAAAAAACGGCAGCTTCATGTTGACCCCTGTTGCGCCCACCATGACGTATACCGCCACAAAAGCTAGGGATCCGAAGGTCGAAAGTATCCAGAGCGTATAATAAAAAACCCTGTTCCTCCACCATTTTTTCGGAATAAAGAACCATAATACCATAAATACGGCCAGCATGATAAAAGCGCCCCTGGCCCTGTGCCACAGCGCCAGCTGAAAGCCCTTTACCATGAGCATCACGGCAAAAAGACCGGACAGTCTTCCTGCGCTCCCCTTTAAATAATACTCCGCGCCCTTTTCCCTGTCTTCCCTTTCAGCTAATATAACCGTAAGGAGAAAAGCGCATAGCAGGGTATATATAGTAAATGTCGCGGCGGTATTCGTGTTGTAGCCATAATAGGCATAGTCATCAAACAGCTTCGGATATGCTATAAAGAACCAGTAGAGCAAAAGCGCCATATAGGCACCGGTCATTATTATCACGTTTTTTCCGGAAAAGTATATATGTCCCGATAAAAAAAAGATCAACGCAAAATCGGCCGCCACAAAAAAAGCCCCGAGCCCCGAGCGGACGAGCAGCAGATTTATGAGCGTTACCGCAAGAAGCAGCGCAAGTATGATGAGATCGCGGTCCTTTTTCTTTAACAGCAAAAGAATATCAATGTTATTTATCGTTAAAACACAAAGGCACAAAAAAACAAAGACGCCCACATACCTGTCCGTTGCCCCGTAGAACTTAGGGACCATGAAGGTCAGCGCATATCCTGCGAACATAAAAAGCATCACTGACAGGTTTATAAGCTCTTTAGTTTTTGTACCAGCTGTTCTGTTCTTGTCTCCCATGTCGCTCCGTCTTTATCAAAGGCCTTAAGAAACAGTGCGGCATTCCCGCTTCCAAGGCTCACCTTTATCTTATCCTTTATCTCAACAGGATCCTCGCAGTCCTTTATTATATATTGTGAAAGCTCCCTGTTTCCCTTCAGGTCAAAAAGCTCCAAAGCCCCTATTTCCATAGACAGCAGAATGTCACAGCCGCACGAGAGCGCCTCCATGGGCGCAAGGGCAAAGGTCTCAAAGCAGCTGTTCTGAATAAACAGTCCCGCTTCATTTAAGAGCTTCTGTATCTCTTTCCTGCCTACGATCCCCAGATCCTTTACAAAATCATAACCCGAAATGATCTCTGAAAAAGCCCCCTTATCACCTGTCACAACAAGCTCAAGATCGCCGTATCCGTCCTCTTTCCTTAAAAGCTCCATCGCCTCGCAGATCCGGTTTATCCTCTTTCTCGGCATCCCTCCGCCTATGGAAAAAATCATGTTCCTCTTTCTTTCACGGCTTTTTGCGCTCCCTCCGGCTTCGTTTAAAATATCCGCATCAACCCCGTTAACAAGGACATCGATCTTTGATTCAAATTCCGGATATCTCTTTTTGAGCCAGGCGGCAAAACGGTGAGATACGGCAAATACTTTGTCGCAGATCTTAAGGGTCTCGTATTCCACCCTGTTCATATGCTGATCTTCGCAAAGGTTTATCCTGTTTTCATGCGCAACGGAGCCATGCATGAGATAAGCGCATTTTATCTTAAAGAAATGAGCGATCTTTGCGGCTATAATGTTCTGAGCCGAATATCCCGAACAGAAAACCACCGAGGAAAAAGGTATCTTTAAAAAAAGCTCCGCTAAACGGCCTGCTTTGGAGGAAGCCTTTAAGCAGCGCGCCCTGTCTGCGAGGTGGTCTATATACTCCTTAGTTACGTTCGCGGGACCGGTTCCCGTTTTGTGATCACCGACCACAAGTATTTTACTCAAAGATAAAAAGGCTCCTTTATTACTATACTCAACAAAAAGGATTTTAATCCCGTTATTGAGTATAAACCTTAACTCCCTTTAACCGGGAGCCCTCAAACATATATTTCACCGCGTTTACAAACGAAGTCTCGTCCTTGTAAAGCTTTCTTTTTCTGACCGCATACTGAAGTATGAGCACCGGGTAAAAGGTCTTTGTCATCATCGCGTAATTGGCGCCCCTGCTGACAAAGAATTCCCTGTCATAGCCCTTGAACCAGGTCGATTCCTCTTCCCTTAATTCCGCTATCTTTACCGGCACATAATAGATCTTCTTCCCCTTTTTCAGGCAGTCATAGAGAAAGATATTCTCTTCGCCCATCTGGTATCTGGCTCCCGCCCCGAACATGGGATTAAAGGAGATCCCCTTTATACTGTCCCTTTTAAAAGCGATCTCAGGGGAAAAGATCTTAAGCACCGACAGATAGCCCATCCTTTTTTCTTTCTTATAATTGGGCTCCGGCTTTTCCTTTCTCTTAATATAAAAAACGATAAGATCCGCGTCGCTGTATTTTTCAAAAGCCTTCAGAATGATCCTGTCGTAGTAAGGAACATATTCCACGTCATTATCGCAGAGTATGCATATATCCGCATTTGAGGCTTCTATAGCCATATTCCTGCTGCGGCTTAAGCCCTTCTGCGAGGATTCGATAAAGACGACCTCATGCATGTCACCGTTTATGTTATTTCGTTTGATCCTTTCAATACTTAAGATCCCGGTAACATTTCCGCACTCGTCCCTTAAGGTATCCGCATACGGGCTCTGTTCACTCCACTGATTTACAACTACCGCATCCGAGGTTATATTAAGCGAATCCACATAGGATTCATCCTTTAAATTCATCGCAGACAGAAGCACCTGCAGTCTCATTTCATATTCTCCTAAGCACAGCCCTTGCGGCCCAAAAGCAGAAACAGTATGCACTATAAGGAACGGATAACCCCTCAGCCTCTCTGTACAGTCTCCATATCCTTTTTATGGCCGTGATCTTATTAGAGGAAAGTGTTCCCGGGCTTCTGCGGTACAAGGTAAGCGAAATATCAAGCCCATAGCCGGTAACACCGTTTCTTAAGAGCCTCCACCATAAGGCTGTGTCTTCGCTCTCAATGTGGGGCATCTCTATATCTGATTTTTTAAGCCTGCCAAGATCAAACATCACTGTGCTTGTAAAGATCGTGGTGTTTTTAAGGGCCTCCCTGTAACTTATCGTTTCGGGAACCCTGACTGTCTTTCCAAGCCCGCAGCCCTTCTCATCCGCAAATTCATAACCGGTAAAGGAAAATGCGGCATCCCTTGATTTCATGTAACCAAGCTGCTCTTCAAGCTTTTTTGGAAGCCACAGATCATCCGCGTCCAGAAAGCACAAATACCTTCCCTTTGAATCCAGGACGCCTGCGTTCCTTGCATAGGAAGCGCCATGTGAACCGGTATTTCTTATAAGCCTTATCCTGTCGTCTCCCATGGCTGCCGTCTCGGCTGTCTCTACGCTGTTATCGGAGGAGCCGTCATCCACAAGGATGAGCTCCCATTCCCCGTATGTCTGGCTTTTTACCGAAGCGATCGTTTCATTTAAGACCTGACCGGCATTATGGACGGGAATAACAATGCTTATCAACTCACTCATCCCGGGAATCCTCTGCAAGCGCCGTAAGATTTCCGTCCTCGATCCCTTCAGTGCTCTCAAAAGTAAAAAGTATCTTTACCGTCAGGATTATAAGCCTTAAGTCAAGCCAGACCGAAAAGTTTTCGATATAAAAAAGATCCAGCTTCAGCTTGTCATAAGGAAGAGTATTATATTTTCCGTAGATCTGCGCGTAACCCGTGATCCCGGCCTTGACCTTGGTACGGTACGCAAACTCGGGCATGTTTTTCTTATACTTCTCTATTATTTCGGGACGCTCCGGCCTCGGACCCACGAAGCTCATATCACCCTTAAGAACATTGAATAACTGGGGAAGCTCATCGATCCTGACCTTTCTTATCACACGCCCCACAGGCGTGATCCTCAGGTCATGCTTTGTCGCAAGCCTTGCTTTTCCGTCCTGCTCGGCATTTACGATCATGCTCCTGAATTTATAGATATAGAACTCTCTGTTTCCATACGTCACCCTTATCTGCTTATATAAAACCGGACCCCTGTCATAAAGCTTGATGCACAGTGCCGTTATCAGCATCACCGGAGACAGTAAAACAATGAGCAGACCGGAAAAAACAATATCGAAAAATCTCTTGAATAACAGCTGTTCAAACTCAAGGGGCGATCCCCTGGTAAGCAGGAGCGGGGTATCGAAAAGATGAAGCGCCTGCGATCCTCTGAGGATTATATCCATAATATGGGGCATGATATAGATCTCTATCGACCGCTCATAACAGTATTTAAAGATACTGTTGCGCTTATCCACCGGCACATCCCACATCATGACCGCTTCATGCCTGTCTATCCCGTCAAGTATCGCTGAAAGCTCCTCTTTTTCGATATCCATGGAAGTATTTATGGAAAACTGATGCCTCCTGGTCTTAACCTTTTCCACGAACCTGTCCTTCTGCTTTCCGCCATATATGAGCAGGATATTAAGCGGAGGGAAAAGCCTTCTGTAGATCATGGTCGCAAGAAAGACCCAGGCACAGATACAGAACCCCTGAAGCAGTGTCACACCGATGACCGGAAGCGGCGTCGGAAAGTGATAGGCGATCATACAGATGATGAGATAAAAAAGGATATTTGTCACAACCGTAGAAAAAACCTGGGAAAAGGCTATCTCGATCATTCTGTAGGAACCGATCTTTAAACCGCCGTACATGATAGAGATAAAGAAAAGGATGAACATATATACGACCGAAATAAAGACATGGCCCCAGAAGTAGTATGCCTTGGGCAGCTCATGATTGTAAAAGGCCACCCAGACAAAGGTCATGATGCCCGTCTCTGCGGCGACGATCATAAATGCCATGATAAAGCTGTATATTCTCTTTTTCATCTGAGAATTATTAAGCATAATCAATAACCGGAGCTGTAGAAAGGATCCCGGGTAATAAAGGGAGATTGTCTTTGCGCGTTTCCCTGCCTACTCCCGTCCCGTAACCTTAAGCAGCAGGGCAGCTGCAAAACCAAGTGCCGTCCACGCGGGCGGGACAGGATCATCTTTCATAAACAGCCTTTTTTTTGTGCGTTTTGCGTAGATAACATAGTAGCCCGCATATTTGAATTTCAGTATGGAAGCAGGAGTAATACCGGCTCTCTGCTCATAATAAAGAAACCACCCCTTCGGATTATCAAGCTTCAGCTTCTTCAGCGAATCCGTATATCCTTCAGACACCAGCTCGCAGACAGTGAGGACCTTTGGAACGATCTTCAGGACGCAGTCTTTATCTATTTTATCATAAATATAATCCTCAGGCACATATTTTTCGCCCTTTATCTCCGGAAAGGGGTATCTTCTCAGATATCTGGTCTTATATACGAGCGTGGTCTCTCCCTTAAATCCGTTTAAGTAAAGTCCGTACAGAGTGGAATACCGGCCTGTTTCTCTCCCGTTTTCTCCTTCGTTATCCGGATTCTTTTTAGGAAACTCAGTACCGTACAGAGGGGTGTTTTCATCTCTCCCTTTATGGGCTGTTATCCCTCCGAATTCCCTGCCGTAAATCTTTCCGTCCTGAAAAGCCCCAAAATCCTTTTCAGCCTTTAAAAACTCCCTGTATATGGTTTCTACGGCGTCATCGGTAAGATAATCGTCCGAATCCAGGCACAAAAAAAGCTCCGTATCGCACAGCTCGACCCCCCTGTTGTGCGCACGCATCTTTCCTCCGTTTTCCGTATAATGATATCTTATCTCAATGCTTTTATCAGACGTCCAGCTCTCTACCGCTTCTTTGGTATCATCATCCGACCCGTCGTCCACGATGAGCCAGACAAAGTCCTTTCTGGTCTGTCTCAAAAGGCTTTCATAGGCTCTTCTTAAAAGCGCTGCCCTGTTATATGTGGGCGTGAAGATAGTCAGTAATATTTTATCAGTATGATCTGCCATAGCTTTTCATAAGGGTAACGGTTTCAGTACGTATAATGGTTTCAATATAAGCAGTATTTAATAAACTACGGAATAATCCACAAGCTCGAATTCATAAGGCTCTTTAAGCTCATATTTCATGATGCGGTGCGTCTCCGTCTCTCCAACCGTTTCGAGACCGGCATTTTCCAGATAAGACAGCATGGAATTGTTCTTATCAAGAACAACATATTCCGTGTGGGTTTCCTCCATGGCATTAAGGAAATCCTCAGTCTCCACCTCCTGGTACTTTATAAGCGCCGCGATTATCTTATACTGCGGATACGACTCATCCTCCAGCTGTTCCTCCGTAAAATCGTTTGCCACGGCATAGAGATAATCCTCCCTGTCCACGGTCAGAAGAAGCTTCGGATCATACTGGCGCATCTGCATATTATATTCGTATTCTAAGAATACCTTCGGATATTCAAGCTCCGTATCCTCATGGATCATCCCTGAGATCTCAAGCATCTCATCAGGCATCTTATAAATGTTTTCCGCCCATCTGACCCCGTTTTTATATAAGAAATTTCCGGATAACAGGAAAATACAGACAATGACAGCTGAAACGAGTGCCCGCTGCCCTGCCCCTTCAGAGTTAAGAATAAGCTTTACAGCGACATACGGAACCAGAACGATTATGGGCGTTATCCAGAAAAACCTGTAGTACTCGCTGTTTACGTCAAAGAATTTATCAAGTATCACCGGGGCTATGGGATTATATACCGTAAGTATCATAAATATCCCGCTTGGGATAAAGATCCTCTGTTCCTTTTTGCTCCCGCAGATCAGAAGATAAACAAGCGAAAGAACATAAAGCAGCGCATAGGCATTAGAGCCGTTGTAATACTCTAAGCATGCTTCCAGATACCCTATTCCTTTCTCGAAAACATTTATATTCTGCAATTATATTTCCCTTAATATTGATCCTGTAAGCTGCAGCATTACCGGAGGCGGCATGCTTATGTCCGCCCATCCCCTATCTCGGATAAGTGTAAAAGACAAAATATCCTTTAACGTAAAGCACAAAAGCTAACGATAAAATAATCCCCGGCATCACACAGGCTATATATTTTGGTATCCACCCATAGCTTTTTTTCCTTATGATCAAAGGCAGAAACAGAACCGTGAGCTCCACCGGCATAAGCATATTTGCCGTCGAAGAAACAGTTGACGCTCCGAAACAGATCAGAAAAACACAAAGCCACGGCTTGATAAGCCCGGTTTCATCATTATCGTTCATTTTTATAAACAGCAGAAATATACTGAAAATCCCCAGATTCCCAACGATCGCCTTCCCCTCATACGTCCTTGTCATCAGAAACAGAGAGGAGGTATATATGGTATTAAAGGTGACATTTATAAAGAGCATCACAGCCATCATCAGAAAAACAGCTGTGTTCTTTTTGCGGCGCGTCATCTCATCATCGTGAGGCGCAAACTGTTCATCCTCTTTTCTCCCGGAAAGGATCCCTGTATCAAAAAGCTCTGAGGCTATCAAATAATAAACCATATTTGTCAGAATGATTATGACCGTAGACATTACGGATTTGGTCCAGATAAGGGGGGAAATACCGGTAAGCTGACATACCACGGCATCCTGTACGGAATAAGTCGCAAAAAAATACCTCATCTCAAAATGATCCTGCCAGGCTCCGGTAAAAGGATCATAAACATTGATCATGTTCGTGTCGATATTAGTGCTTATCCCGGCTACATAATATGCGGCATCCAGCGTAAAATTATATGTACAGGATACAAGTATTATCTGTATGAGGATAAGAACGGCCATGCCGGCAAAAAATAAAGGATTATTTTTTATCCATGAAACTGCCGCTTTTACACCGGCAAGGCTTAAATACCCATCCTTCCGCCCTTCGCTTCCGGGCGCATTAACGGGCTTTTGCAGCCGTTCCCTGATAATAAGCAAAACACCCGCAAGCGAGATAACAGCGGCCGCAACGGTCCAGATCCCGGTAAGCATGGACAGTGGCCGGTAATACTTCATGACAGGCACGCAGAACACAAAAAATACGGCATAATAGGCAAAGAATCCAACCATTATCCTGTACATAAAATGCGGTTTTACGCCCTTTTTATAAAGCACCACCGTACCGAACAGATAGTACAATATGAAGTTTACGATAATCGCCAAAATGATAACTGTCATAAGCAGTCTTTCAGGCACTGCCCGGTTAAGGCAATGCCGCAAAAAGCAGGAAGGCAGATCAGATGTCTGACATTTTTATCCCCCGGACCCAGGCACGAACCGGATATATCCGGGCTCGTATCTGACCCGCCAGTCAGGTTTGAAAGTCTTCGACTTTCAGACTTTCTTTTACTGTAAGTCATATATAAACATTATTCAGAAACAGTTTCCAGATTGAGCACATACACATTTCCGGCCTCGATCCCCCGTTCTTTGCACACTTCGTATGCTCCGCAGTCCTCAGGCCCCCTGCCCTTTAAGTACCACTCTTTTACAGGGCCGTATTTCTCTATCATTTCATAAAGCTCATCGCCGTATTCTGCGGCCCCGCCGCCGATCACGATAATACCTCCCCCGCTTTTATTAAGGATCAGCGCTTCCGCCCGTTCCGACCCCTCGGGAATGAACTCATAGGTCCTGACGCTCTCATTTAAGTTCTCGGTTATCCCTGCCGCCGTTTCATGCAGACTGTTTATCTTTCTGTTTAAGATAAAAACAGTTCCGGCAAACATAACCGTAACGACCAAAAGCAATATTCCCAGATTCCTTGAATTAACGATCCTGTGCTTCATATCCCAGTCCTCTTCAAATTCCTCTATGCTTAAATCCTCTGTATTTATATTTTCCGCGGCGAAAACCGCTCTTTCGGAAGAAGGCCTCAGAGCCCTCAAAGCCTCTTCCTGCTTACTTTGCGCCCTGTCCCGTTCTTTTACAAGCTCCTTCCTTTCGATCGCTTCAAGGACAAACCAGAGCGTAAAGGGAAGAACGGCATGGACGAAAAATGCCGTTCCCGAAAAAAAAGACATGAGCATGACGGTTTGCGACATATATCCGGACTGAAATCCGAATATCTGCAAAAGCGAAAAAACAAAAAGCATGAACAGGCATTTATCCGTGTCTTCCTTAAACAGCTTTCTGGCAAGGCTCCACTCGATGCTGTAATACATCGGGAAAAGGATCACGGGAGATACGGAATATATGACAGTCAGCGGATGAACCCTTATAAGTCCCGCAAGCCATGCATAAAGCATCATCATCGGCGATTCCCTGACTATCCTGCCCGTATCATACGCAAACACGGCATCCGAAAGCTCCTTTACCGCATTCGGCCTGTTCAATGCAAAATTTATCACGAAGCAGATCTGTAAAAGGATCAGGATCAGCAGAAGGGTCGCAAAAAGCTTCGTCAAAAAGCTCGTTTTCTCCCTGTTTCTGAGCCTTACCCTGAAGTTCTTAAAAAACAGCGGGAACCTTCTTCTGTCCGCAAAAATAAAAAAAACCTCAATAATAAATATAGCAGAAAGCCACAGGGCTCCTGCAAATTTAACGCTGGCGGAAATAAATACGCACAGTTTTGAGCATAATATAAAGATAAGCAGGATCACGACCATACCCTGCGAATATATGGTTATCAGGTCATGACCTCTCTGCTTTGTCACCACCCTGAGCGTAAACCCCGCTATAAAAGCAAGCACAAAGAATACGAGCAGGATGAGAAGAGAAACCCCGTAGATCATAAGTCTTCAATTCTCCTGTAAATCTCCATCCCCTCCACGGTATCGAGGAGCTCATATCCAAATTCCGACGCTTTTAATTCGGGGTAGTACCTTACTGTGTCAACCAGCAGATATCTGTAATCTTCCTTATGTCCTATCCTGGTTATCCTGTCCATCCTTGGAACAGAGGAGGAGTATTCATTGTATACGATCTGCGCCCCTTCATTAAGCCGCAGTTTACTGCCGGTGTCTGAATAGTCATAAAGCGGCATGAACCGTGAACTGTACTGTTTAAGGAAAGGCGCGATCTGGGGAGTGGCTATCACGCTTATTACGCTTTCATCGCCCGCAAGCTCCAAAAGCCTGTCCATCACCATTACATGCCTTGTCTTTAAATGGAGGGTATTTTCGGCAGGCTCATAAAATTCCCCCGCGATCACCCTCTTTCCGCCCAGTATTATCGTTATCGTTATCAGTCCGATAAGGACTATATTAGACAGGATCCTGTACGGTCCAATGCTTTTCCGCCCGTTCTGCGGATTTTCCGAAGTCTTAAAAAGCAGCGTGAAAGCATAGGCTATTCCGCTTCGTACAGATAATAAAAATACCGCCGGATTAAAGCCCGCGGGAGATACTTTTTTCTGTATCAGAATTATTATAAGCACTGCTGCGGCAAACAGCACGAAAAGCTTTCCCGTCCCCCGGCAGTTTTCATAAAAAGCCGCTGCAGTTTCAATAAGTTCCTTCAATTACATTCCCCTGCTTATATCAATGTTATCCCTGAACCAGTCATAAGCAAGCTTCACACCTTCTGAAAGCTCAACCTTATGCGTCCATCCGAGCTCATGGAGCTTTGTAACATCAGTAAGCTTTCTGGGCGTCCCGTCAGGCATTGAAGCGTCCCATACTATCGAACCCTCATAGCCTACCGTTGCCTTTACGATCTCCGCAAGTTCCTTTATAGTTACCTCTTTTCCCGTCCCGATATTCACATGGGAAAGACCGCTGTAATTTTCCAGAAGGAATACACAGGCATCCGCCATGTCATCCACATACAGAAACTCCCTTAAGGGCTTCCCGCTTCCCCACAGCGTAACATGCTCCGCGTTACTCACTTTGGCTTCGTGGAATTTTCTTATCATCGCGGGAAGTACATGCGAATTCTTAAGATCATAATTATCATGGGGACCGTAAAGATTGGTCGGCATGCAGCTGATAAAGTCATCGCCGTACTGCATCTTAAAGAACTTACACATTTCAAGTCCGGAGATCTTAGCTATCGCATATGCTTCATTCGTCGTCTCAAGCGGCCCCGTAAGAAGAGCGTCCTCCGGGATGGGCTGGGGCGCCATTCTCGGATAAATACAGGTGCTTCCGAGGAACAGGAGCTTTTTTACATGATGATCATGGGCGCATTTGATAACATTGCACTGGATCTGCATATTCTCATACGCAAAATCAGCGGGGCTCGTATTATTTGCATTGATCCCCCCTACCTTTGCGGCCGCAAGGATCACGTACTCTGGCTTCTCTTCCTCAAAAAAACTCCTGACCTGAGCCTGGTCTGTCAGGTCGAGTTCCTTATGCGTCCTTCCTGTTATATTTGAGTATCCCCTGCTTTCAAGATTCCTTTTTATGGCAGAGCCCACTAATCCCCTGTGTCCCGCCACATATATTTTCGCGTTTTTATCCATAACCGACCTTCTGTTTCTCAGCCTGCGCTGTTGCGCTCTTTCATCTCTTTTGCGCTTATTTTTGCTATCGCCTTCATGTCGGCATCCACCATCATGGAAACAAGGCTCTTAAAATCCACCTTTCTCTTCCATCCCAGCTCTTTTTCCGCTTTCGTTGAGTCCCCCCACAGAAATTCGACCTCCGCGGGCCTGAAATATCTGGGATTTACATCTACAAGAACCTTTCCGGTCTTTTTGTCAAAGCCTTTCTCACCGACGCCCTTTCCTTTCCATCCTATCTCGATACCGACCTCGTTAAAGGCAAGCTCCACAAATTCCCTGACAGTATGGGTTTCATTACTCGCAAGCACATAATCACCGGGCTTTTCCTGCTGCAGCATAAGCCACATACCCTCTACATAATCCCCCGCAAAACCCCAGTCTCGCCTGGCATTAAGATTTCCGAGGGAAAGCTTCTCCCTCTCATCCGCCATGATAGACGCAACCGCCCTCGTGATCTTCCTTGTGACAAAGGTCTCGCCGCGTCTCGGGGATTCGTGGTTAAAGAGGATCCCGTTACAGGCAAAAAGATTATATGCCTCCCTGTAGTTCACCGTGATCCAGTATGCGTACAGTTTGGCCGCGCCATAAGGACTTTTAGGATAAAACGGGGTTTTCTCGCTCTGGGGAGCGGTTTCCGGAAGCCCTCCGAAAAGCTCCGAAGTCGAAGCCTGATAAAACCTGCATTTTACTCCTGTCTTTTTTATGGCATCCAAAAGTCTTAAGGTTCCTATTCCGGTCGTTTCGGCCGTGTATTCCGGCACCTCGAAGGAAACCGCCACATGGGACTGCGCGGCAAGATTATATATCTCGGTAGGCTGTATCTGCTCTATAAGCCTGTTCAGATTGCTTGAATCGGTAAGATCCCCATGATGGAGGAACATGGTCTTGTCCCTGATCTCACGGTCATAATACAGATGGTCTATCCTGTCAGTGCTTATGGAACTGTGCCTTCTTATTATCCCATGCACTTCATATCCCTTTTCGAGCAGAAACTCGGCAAGATATGATCCGTCCTGACCCGTAATGCCTGTGATCAATGCAACATTTCTCATATTATTTCCCCCAAAAACAAAAAGTATGATATATTAAACATGTAAAATATCACTATCTTTTTAATTTTAACATAATAAAAATACTAATTCAATCGGTAAAGGAGAGCGGAAGATGTCCTTCCTGTATGACCTTACCCATAATTATCTGTTTATGGCCGCCGCCCTTGGATGGCTCATAGCTCAGATTATCAAGGTAATAATAGATCTGCTGGTAAATAAGGAAATAAATTTTGAAAGGCTGATCGGTTCCGGAGGAATGCCCAGCTGCCATTCATCAACCGTCTGTGCCCTGGTAACCGCTTCGATCCTGGAATGCGGCGTCTCCTCAAGTGAATTTGCCATAAGCGGGATACTTGCGATCATTGTAATGTATGACGCCAGAGGGGTACGCAGGGAGACCGGAAATCAGGCAGTGGTGCTTAATCAGATAATGGAATATTTTACCAGCGAGCATCCTGAAAAGATCGAATTTACAGAAGAAAACCTGAAGGAGCTTATCGGCCATACTCCCCTTCAGGTCTTTATCGGAGCTATTCTCGGGATCATAATCGGCATAACGACCCATCCCCTGTTCTGAAGCTCAGGCTTATCTGTACCTTCCGTACTTTTCCCTGAACTTTTCCTTGTTGCTATACATCTGGACATCAGCCCTTTTAAATGCTTCTCTGATCCCCTCATCCCCCTCGGTGTATTCCGACATTCCTACGGATGCGGAATATCTTTCATAGGGTTCTTTTTCTTCTTCGGCAAAGGCCTTTTCATATGATTCGGTCAACAGTCTGTATTTCTCATCCCTGTTGTGATAGTCATCATTTTTAAGGATAGCGGCAAACTCATCTCCTCCTATACGAAAGACCGGAGATTTCTTAAACAGATTACAGAGTATGGAACTGCACCCCTTTATATATGCGTCCCCATGATCATGTCCGAAATTATCATTTACGTACTTCAGATTGTTTATATCCATCACAAGTACGCCAATTTCGGTTTTTCCTTTGGCTATATCCCTGTTTACCTTTTCTATTTCGTTTATATATGCCGTCTTGTTTCCGACGCCCGTCAGACTGTCTTTGTATGCATCGCTGCTTATCTGGGCGATCGTCTCATCCCTGTCAACGATATCCGCCTTTGCGATATTTAAATTTGTCGTATAATAGAGCGCCTCTCTGGCAGAGGACACGAATGCGCTGTAAAGTGTTTCTATCTCATCATCAGTGCGGATATCAAGCTTCTCGATCAGCCTGAGGTTCTTAAACCTGTCTTCTTCGGTATCATATTTAAATTCGCCGATGCTTTCAGACATACGGTTTATCGGATCCGTGATGATACGGTTTATGACGGTCATATAGATCACCAGTAACAGTACCATCACAACAGCCAGAAAGACGATCGTCGTTAAAACGAACTTTATGTCCTGAGCATGGAGTTCATCCATTGAAAAGTCCAGAAAGACAGTGCAGGCATAATCCCCCCGGGAATCAAAAACCGGCTTCGTGTACGTAAGAAGATATCCGTATCTTGTGTGATCGGTAAGCGCCGGAAGCTCCTTCCCGTTACACAGCTCGTCCATATACGGAAGGAACCCGTCATCAAATTCATACACATAGCCCGGCTCGTCCGGATCCTCGCAGATATCAAAAACAGTTATCCCGCCTTCCGGAGTACAGATATATATATACATATACAGAACATCGGGATATGCGTTTTTTATCAGGGCAAGCTTTTCACAGATCCGGTTATACTCCTCCATGGAATAGTTTAACTCAAGATAATCATTTATCCTGTCCGCATCAAACTCGCTTATCATAAGTTCTGCGGTACCCTGTGCCATCCTTGTATATTCGCTTACCATACGGTCATTAAGCCTGACGTAAACGATCAACATTACGACCGCCGCGAGTATTATGCTGTTCACCGCTGAAAGCAGAAGGAGCTTTGCAGATAATTTATGCTTCATTTAAGAATTTTTCCCTGAAATCATGGATCGGCATCGGCTTTCCGTAATAGTATCCCTGCAGTCTTCCGCATCCTATTTCTGCGAGGAATTCCACCATCTCCTCGGTCTCCACGCCCTCCGTCAGCGTATTGATCCCAAGGTCATCCGCCAGTTCGATCACCCTCTTGATTATTTTTCTTGCATTCGGATTATCCTTAAAGCTTCTTAAGAATACCATATCAAGCTTCATAACATCAAAATGGTAGTCTTTTAATACATTTAAGGAAGAATAGCCGGAACCGAAATCATCGAGCCAGATCTCATAACCCTTATCCCTGAACCCTTTCATTGAATTCTGAAGGGTGTTGAGGTCATTCGTCATGGCACTTTCCGTAACTTCTATATGTATATAATGCCTGTCAATATCATACTTTGATACGAGCTCCTCCATGACCTCGACCGTATCCATAAGCTCAAAATCAAGCCTTGAAAAGTTCAGCGAGACAGGAACCGGCTTTTCCCCCCTGTCAATGGACTCCCTTATATCCCTGCACACGGTTTCGTAGATACATTTATCGAGCTTATGTATCTGTCTGTGTTCTTCAAGTATGGGGATAAAATCTCCCGGTGACAGGAATCCGTATTTTGGATCCACCCATCTTGCCAGTGCTTCGCACCCCGCAAGTTTTCTGCTGTCCGACCAGACGACGGGCTGATAGTAAACCTTGATATAGCCCCTTTCCACGGCCCTGTCTATATTGTTAACGATATACTGGAGCTTAAAGTAGCTCTCAGCCATGGCCTTATCATATTCGTTAAAGTTCCGGTCATATTTCCTCTTGATGGCATAGCAGGCATATCTCGCTTTATCGATGGCCTGTCTGGGATCGCAGTATATATCATCCGGCCGGTAACAGCCTACCTTAAGGCCCAGATATATCTCATCTTTTTCCGTATAAAAATTGTTCCTTACCTTATCAGCTTTTTCCACTGCCCCTTCCCAATCGGTCAGGACAAGGAAATGATCATTGGAATGCCTTGCAACAAGCGATCCTTCGTAAACCTCTTCTATAAGTTTTCCGGTCCTTGTCAGCAGCTCATTACCCTTGATAAATCCGAACTGGTCATTATAGTTCTTGAAATTCTCGATATCAAGGAACATAAACACCTTTTCATGTACCCTGCTCCCAGATAATATAAGGATCTCCGGCACATTTTCATAAAAATACCGCATGTTATGCACTCCGGTCAGCGCATCATAGACAGCCGCCTTTTCAAGCTTGGCATTGATCTGCTGAAGGCTCTCCTCCTTGATCCCTTCGTCGTATCTCTGCCTGTATATGCTTATGCTGGCCATCAGGATCGAGATCCAGAAGCAGAAAAGATTGATCTTATCTCCGTCCTGGAACACGACCTCCGGATCGGTAAGAGTAACATTATAAAACAGAAGAAACGTGACTGCCAGAATGAGAAAAGACTGGTACGGCTTCCAGACCAGAAGACAGGTCACATAAAGCTCCATGGTAAGAAAGGTGAGTATCTGCTTTCCTCCCGCATAATCAAGGCTGGAGATATAAATGCCGAAAGCGATGCATATCACGGAAAAAGCGATTATCAGCCCTGTCCCGATCTTTTTGCTGATCTGCCCCTTGCTTTTCAGATATTTAACGGCATATATGAGCATAAGGATCCCCATGGTCAGAAGAATGACATAGGAATAAAAGTGCTGGACAATCCAGGTAAAATCTCTGGACTTGTCACTTAATATCACATATTTGATAAGAGTCCTGAGTATCATCCACAGCTCAAGCCCGATAACTATCGCGGACATATAGATGCTGGATTTTATATTTGCATCATACAGATAATTAGTTACATAGGGGCTGTTTTTCTCAAGTCCCAGCCTGTCTTTTATCTTTTCGCCCATAATTTTGTCCTCCAGGGTCAGGCACAAGCCGGATTTATCCGGCTCGTATCTGACCCGCCAATCAAGCTTGAAAGTCTTTGACTTTCAAGCTTTACCTCATTTAAAACGTCCCCGATTTACAGGGATCGGCAGAAAGATTCTCTATTCCTTATTCTCAAGCTCAACAAGACGCTCAACGCTGTATCTTCTCCTGAGCTCGGGCTTTTCTATTTTTCCGGTAGGATTCCTCGGAACATCCGCAAATATTATCTTCTTGGGCCTCTTGTATCTGGGCATTCCCTTGCAGAATTCCTCTATCTCCTCTTCGGTACATTCCATACCTTCCTTGATCGAAATAATGGCGCCCGCTATCTCGCCTAACCTCTTATCCGGAAGCCCGATAACCGCAACATCATGCACCTTGTCATACTGCCTGATGAAATCCTCGATCTGAACGGGATACAGATTTTCCCCGCCTGAGACGATGACATCCTTAAGCCTGTCGACCAGAAAGATAAAACCGTCCTCATCCTGCCTGGCGACATCCCCGGTAAGGAGCCAGCCGTCCTTAAGGACCTCTGCAGTCGCTTCGGGGTTATTATAATAGCATTTCATGACGCCGGAACCCTTTACACAAAGCTCTCCGGCCTCGCCCTGTCTGACTTCGTTCCCGTCAGGATCGATTATCTTACATTTCCATCCATACCCCGGAACTCCTATAGCACCTACTTTATGTATGTTCTCAACGCCAAGATGCACGCAGCCCGGGCCTATGGATTCGCTGAGGCCGTAGTTGGTATCATACTGATGATCAGGGAAATATGCCTTCCAGCGCTTGATAAGCGATGGCGGAACCGGCTGTGCTCCGATATGCATAAGCCTCCAGCCCGAAAGATCGTAATCCTCTATCTTTATATCCCCTCTGTCAAGGGCATCCAGGATATCCTGCGCCCAGGGCACCAAAAGCCATACAATCGTGCAATGCTCCCTTGATACCGCATCAAAAACATATTCCGGCTTTGTCCCCTTCAGAAGAACGGCTCTGGAGCCGGCAACCAGGCTGCCCATCCAGTGCATCTTCGCTCCCGTATGATAGAGCGGAGGAATGCACAGGAAGCAATCCTCGCGGCCCGTACTGTGATGATGCTGCTCAACAGTCGCGGCCGTCATAAGACTTTTATGGGTATGCAGGATAGCCTTCGGGAATCCGGTCGTTCCGGATGAAAAATAGATGGCTGCATCATCCGTATCCTCTATCCTTATTAGAGGAGCCTCGCTGGAACAGTCCCCCACCAGCTCACGATAGCTCTCGGCGAAGGAAGGACATGTCTCCCCGACAAAAATAAGCAGCCTGTTCTTTGAAAGCTTTTCCGCTATAGACTCTATTCTTCCGATAAACTCGGGACCGAAAAGCAGCACGTCAACCTCGGCAAGGTCTGCGCAGTACTGTATCTCATCCGCCGAATATCTGAAATTAAAAGGAACCGCAAGCGCGCCGGTTTTTAAAATGCCCATATAAATAGGGAGCCATTCAAGGCAGTTCATCATGAGGATAGCCACCTTGTCGCCCCTTTTTATCCCTCTCGAAAGAAGCATATTAGCAACCCTGTTAGCCTTTTCATCAAAAACCCGCCAGGTTATCTCCCGTCTGTACGGTCCTTCGGGGGCCGCCTCTATAAGGGAATACTCCTTCCAGGTAACCCTTTTTGTTTCCTTCTGTTCGGGGTTCATTTCTATGAGAGCAACCTCCTCGCCGTACAGCTTTCGGTTCCTCTCAAGATAATCTGTGATAGGCATTTTTAAATTCCTCCTTTTTTCTTAGATCCTTTCATGGCTGACAAGTCCTTCCACAATGCCGGATGGAACATTATAAGCAACGGAAACAGTTCAAGCCTTCCCGCTAACATATCAAACATCATAACATATTTCGAAAGCATGGAAAAATGTCCGTAATTCTGAGTGGGGCCGACCATTGAAAGACCCGGGCCCACGTTATTAAGGGTAGCCGCGACCGCCGTAAAGCAGGTTACGATATCCTCTTTGTCTATCGAGATAAGAAGCATGGAGATCACAAAAGTCATCGTAAAGGTCAGGAAATAAACATTTGTGGATCTTACCACCTCATGCTCTATGGGCTTATCGTCCATCTGTATCTTCTTTATGCTCTTCGGATGGATAAATGAAGCCAGCTCCTTTCTCACCGTCTTCATCCCGATAACAAACCTCGATACCTTGATGCCTCCTGCCGTGCTTCCCGCGCATCCTCCGCAGAACATAAGAAGCACCAGAAGAAGCTTACAGAACGTCGGCCAGACATCAAAATCAGCCGTGCAGTATCCGGTGGTCGTTACTATTGAAGCGACCTGAAAAGCGCTGATCCTGAGATTGTCCCAGAAAGAAGAAAATCTGTCCCATAACGCTATCGTGATCGAAGCGACAGAGATAAGGACTACGGAAAAATAGACCCTGATCTCCTCCATAGAAAAAGCTTTTTTAAACTCTTTAAATACAATAAGATAATATACGTTAAAATTGACCCCGAAAAACAGCATAAACACCGTGATTATCCATTGCTGGAGATGACTGTAGCTCGCTATGCTGTCATTTCTTACGCCAAATCCTCCGGTACCCGCTGTTCCGAAGGATAACGTAAAGGAATCAAAAACCGGCATGCCGCTTATGATAAGAAGCAGTATTTCCATCAGTGTTAACGCAAAATATATGATATATAAAAGCTGCGCGGTGGATTTGAGCCTCGGAACCAGCTTTCCTACGGAAGGACCGGGGCTTTCCGCCCGCATAAGGTTAAAATTCGACCCTCCGTTAAGCGGTATTATGGCAAGAAGAAACACCAGAACACCCATGCCGCCTATCCAGTGGGTAAAGCTCCGCCAGAACTGAGTGCACTTTGAAAGGTTCTCAACATCCGAAAGAATGGAGGCTCCCGTTGTCGTAAAGCCTGAGATAGTTTCAAAAAGCGCGTTTGTAAAGGAAGGTATCTCCCTGCTTATGACAAATGGGAGGCATCCGAAAATACTGAGTATTATCCATGACATGGCTGTGATCAGACAGCCCTCTTTAAGATAAAACACGGTATTTTCCGGTTTTTTTCTCGACAGCAGCCATCCTGCAAGCAGGCATATGAGGGATACCGCCAGAAAATATACCCCTGTTTTTTCCCTGTAAATAACCGCGATCAGGCAAGGGAGCAAAAGAAGGAAGCCCTCTATCATAACGACCTTGCCCTGAATATAAAAAATTACCGAACCGTTCATTTTAAATGAACCTCAACTTAAGAATTGTCAGGCTAAAATATCAAGAATATTGGTAAATCCTATATGTTTCGTGACTACCATGACCGTATCCCCCACCTGCATGGAATCAAGTCCGCTGGGAATGATTATACGGCCTTTTCTGTTTATAAATGAAATAAGCACGTCTGTTTTCAGATCCAGTTCCGCCAGGGTCCTGTCAGTAACCGCCGATTCTTTGTCAATCTTGAATTCCAGCGCCTCAACCCTGTTATCGTAGAGGTTATAGAGAGTTTCTACCGGATTGTTTCCCGAATTGCTCTTGGCACGGACATAGGCGGTTATCGCTTCCGAAACTATGAATCTTGGATAGATCGTGCTTCCAAGATCCAGCTTGGAGACCACTCCCATAAAATTCAGCCGGTTTATCTTCGTTATGACCTTGGCATTGGAAACCTGTTTGGCATACAGGGTCAGCAGTATGTTTTCCTCATCGATCCCGGTAAGCGGCACAAAGGACTCCACCGTTTCAATGCCTTCTTCCTTGAGGATCTCTTCTTCGGTGCCGTCCCCGTTAATTATGGTAGCCTTCGGCAGCAGAATGCTCAGCTCCTCACAGCGGGCGGTATCGGATTCTATGATCTCCACGGAAACCCCCATCGCGGTAAGAAAGCTGGCAAGGTAATAGGCGGTCCGTCCACCGCCCACTATTATAGTATTCTTTACCTTATTGGTCTTGATGTTCAGTTTTTCAAATAACTGCCTGGATTCCTTTCTGGTTACCACGATGGATATAATATCATCCTTCATGATCCTTACCGAACCGTTCGGAATAAGCACCTCGCCGTCTCTCTGCAGGGCGCAGATAAGGATTTTTGAACCTGTCTTTTTCTCTATCTCGGAAATAACGGTACCGTCTAAAACATGCCCTTCCTCTATCTTATATTTTATAACCTCGACCTGGCCGTTTGCAAAGGAATTGACCTCTAAGGCGTCCGGCAGACAGAGGATGTCGGAGATCTCCCTTGCCGTCTCATACTCCGGGTTTATTATCATCGCAAGCCCTAACTGCTCTCTGATAAAGCTTGTCTCCTTCAGATAATCGGGAGTCCTTACCCTTGCTATGGCTGCGCATTTACCCACCCTTTTTGCAACTGTGCAGCAGAGCAGGTTCAGCTCGTCAGAGTTTGTTACGGCTATGATAAGATCAGCGGTATCTATGCCCGCGGCCTGCTGGGTGGAAAAGCTTGCGCCGTTCCCTTCTATGGTCATAACGTCATAGAGGTTGGATATCGCCACAAGCCTCTGCTTGTTTTTATCGATTATGGTAATATCGTGTCCTTCCTCCGAAAGGTTCTCTACCAGAGTATTGCCCACCTTTCCGCAGCCGACTATTATTATCTTAAGACCATGTTTTGTTTCTACTCGTTTTTCGTTACGCCTGCTTCCAAACATCTACGTATCCGCCTTTATCATCAGAAAATATACGTTCCAAAACTGTATCTGAGAAAAACCGGTCAGATCAGTTACCTAATAACTTATGATCAACGGGTGTACTTCTATGTCCAGCTTACGTATCCCTGAAGGCTCGCCGCCAAGGACAAGCTCATACTCCGCCCTGATCCTCGGAAGGCCTTCACAGATAGCAAACCTATAATACAACGTTTTTACATCCATTTCAATCATTCCGTAAGCAGTATAATAGCGGCACCTGTATTCTTCTCCGATTTTTAACAGAATATCGGATTCCACAGTGCCGCTTCTCTTATGAGACAGCATCTCATTATCCGCCTTTATCAGGTTTTTGATCGCAGGCTCCCCGTCCCCTTCGGAGAACTCGTCATACTTTATAAAGCAAAAACCGTCCTTTTTATAATATATCCCGAAAAATTCGGAACAAACCTCGTCTTCCATACCGGAATCATTTTCCGTAACGCCCTTGATCCTTACAACCACACTCTGCCTCATGACCTAATACTCCTCAATATTGACGATCTGCGCGGTAAGGTTTTCTATATGAAGAAGGCTTGCGGCAAAACGGGCAAATTTATCCTCCGAATCACTGACATAGAATTCATGCTCCAAAGCTTCACCGTCATTTAACATATCATTCCGGGAAAGAAGCTCCTTTAAGCCTCTTGCGGTTTCATAGGCAGGGTTTACCAGAACCACATTTTCCCCTACTATCTCTGCAATGGTGTCCTTCAAAAGAGGGTAATGCGTACAGCCTAAGATCAGGGTGTCGATATCCTGCCTGATAAGCCCGAAAAGATATCTCCTTGCGATCTCCTCAGTCACGGGATCGTCGATCATTCCTTCTTCAACGAGAGGAACAAAAAGCGGACAGGCTTTTCCGATAACCTCCGTTTCTGGATCGATCTCCCTCAGAAGATGCTTATATAATCTGGATTTTATGGTGCTTTCTGTGGCTATCACACCGATCCTTTTATTCCTTGTAGATCTGCACGCTGCGAGAGCTCCCGGCCTGACAACGCCGGTTATCGGTATACTCAGATTGTTTTCCACGGTATCAAGCGCAAGGGCGCTCATAGTGTTACAGGCAACGACCAGCGCCTTCACCTCATGCGTAAGTAAAAACCTTATGATCTGCTCGGTATATTTTGTAACCGTTTCCTTTGACTTAGAGCCATACGGAACCCTGGCCGTATCTCCGAAATATATTATCTTTTCATCCGGAAGGGTCTTCATTATTTCCCTGACAACGGTAAGACCGCCCACACCCGAATCAAAAACTCCTATAGCCGCCTTTTTTTCCATGAGTTATTCCTTAAATAATGCTTTTCACTGATTTCTGCTTATCTGCTCAATGATCCCTTTTTCCTGATTGTCTATGTGGGTGCTCACCCGCTCCATTGCCTTTTCCCTGTCCCCGGCAAAAATAGATTCCATTATCGCCCTGTGCTCCTCGGCAAGCCCCTCATGGTTTGATTCATCCTTAATATATTCAAAACGGTACCTGTAGATCCTGTCGGCAAGGTTATTGACCATCTGGCTTAAGCGTCTGTTCTTTGAGGCGGCCAAGATCCTGTCGTGAAACTCCACATCTGCTTTTGCGATCGTTTTTGCATCCTTTGTAAGAATGGATCTTTCAAAATCCTCCTCCGCCTTCTTTATTTCTTCCTTTTCCTCACCCGTGATCCGCTCACAGGCAAGCTTTGCGGCAAGTGAATCAAGCGCTTTCCTGACTTCTAAGACATCTCTGATATCCTCTTTGGAGATCTTTGCCACCTCGGCGCCCTTTCTCGGGATCATAGTAACCAGCCCTTCGAGCTCCAACATCCTTATGGCTTCTCTGATAGGCGTTCTTGATACATCCAGCTTCTTTGCAAGATGGATCTCCATAAGCCTTTCCCCCGGCTTAAGCTCTCCTGTAAGGATCCCCTCTCTTAAGGTATTTGACACTATATCCCGAAGCGGCAGAAACTCGTCCATCTTAAGCTTCAGATCGTGATCTTCCATAGCCTTGCCTCCTTCCTGAACCAAGTCTACATCGGCTCTGTCAAAATAAGTTTTCCGTTCAGTTTTCCTTCAAGCTCTCTGTAACATCTTTCCGCGCTTTGTTTATCCTCAAAAATCCCGAAAACCGTGGGGCCGCTTCCGCTCATCATGGCACCTAAGGCTCCGTTTTCCAACATGCCGAGCTTTGCCTCGGTTATCACCGGATACTTTTTCTCCGTAACAAGCTCAAGTACATTCCCCATAAGCTTCGCCGTTTTTCTAAGGTTCCCTTCTCTGACGGCAAGAGCTAAAGCATCAATATCGGGATGCTCCTTTATCTTTATTTTGTCCAGTTCCCTGTAAACATCAGCCGTTGAAACGCTGACGGGGGGCTTGAAAAGAAGGATCCCGCATTCCGGAAGCTTTTCAATGCCCGAAAGCTTTTCCCCTATCCCCTCGGAAAGGGCTGTCCCTTTAAGGATACAGAACGGAACATCCGCCCCTATCTTAAGACCCTGTTCCATGAGTTCGTCTGCCCGGCATCCCAGCGAAAAAAGCTCATTAATACCGGTGATCACCGCCGCCGCATCTGTGCTTCCCCCCGCTAAGCCTGCTGCCACGGGGATCTTCTTGCCGATCTTTATCCTAATCCCCTGCTTTATCCCATATTCACGGCGCATAAGCTCTGCGGCCTTATAGCAGATATTATCGGCTCCATCAGGTATTTCGAGAGAATCGGCCATTATAGTAACACCGTTATCCTGCTCCCCGATCTCGATATCATCACAGAGCTTAAGGCTCTGCATGATCATCCTGACCTCATGATATCCGTTTTCCCTGACTCCTGTGACATCAAGCCCCAGGTTTATCTTGGCATTAGCCTTAAGACTTATCTTACGCATCCCACGATACCGTTTATATCCTGTATATCTTTTCTTTCCATGTATTGTATCATATTTTGTACAATTTGTTCAGTAATATATGGGTTACTGAAATTCATCATCCCGACTGCCACGGCTCTCGCCCCCGCCATCATGAATTCAATGGCGTCCTCGGCGCAGGCAATTCCTCCCATTCCTATTATCGGGATCTTAACGGCCTGCGCGCATTCGTATACCATTCTTACCGCCACCGGCTTTATCGCGGGTCCCGAAAGGCCCCCCGTCTTATTCGCAAGGACAAAGCTTTTCTTTTCTATGTCTATCTTCATCCCGGTTATCGTATTGATAAGTGATATGGCATCCGCGCCTGCCGCTTCACAGGCCTTTGCCATTTCAGAAATGCTCGTTACATTGGGAGACAGCTTCATGATGACCGGCTGTCCGGCCTTCTTTTTAAGCCTCTGTGTTATGTCAAAGAGCGCATCCCTGTTCTGGCCGAAGGCTATGGCTCCTTCCTTAACATTAGGACAGGATACGTTTATCTCAAGCATATCCGCATCGGTATCCGACAGCCTCTCCACGACTTCTTCGTATTCCTCTGCAGTCTTTCCGCAGACGTTAACTATTATTCTTGTGGGGATCTCCTCATCCTTTCTGATATTTTCATCAAGAAATTTCAGGTCGCGCTCGATAAAGGTATCTATCCCGGGATTCTGAAGTCCGATCGCATTAAGCATGCCTCCATAGGTCTCAGCGATCCTCGGCACAGGATTTCCCGCCCACGGTTTTGCCGCCACACCCTTTGTGACTATGGCTCCCAGTTTGTTGATATCAACAAACTCTGAATATTCCATGCCCGAACCGAAGGTTCCGGACGCCGTCATTACCGGATTTTTAAAAGTAACACCTGCTATTTCAACTGCCAGTTTCAAAGCACTACCTCCTCTGCCGAAAAAACCGGCCCTTCCCTGCAGACCCGTTTATTGTTTACCTTTGAATGCTCACAGATATCCTTTGTTTCGCAGACGCAGGAAAGACAAGCCCCTATGCCGCAGGCCATCCTCTGTTCAAGAGACAGATATGCCTTAAGCCCATGATGAAAGGCATATTCCTTTAAAGCCTTTAACATGGGCGCAGGACCGCAGGCAAAGAGTGTATCTGCCGTAAGGGCATTCATTTTTATCGAATCCAGTACGTTTCCGTTAATACAGGTTTTGATCTCATTTTCTGTCATACTGTTATTGCTCCCGGAGTTTCTGATCTCATCCGGGGAGATGTTTCCGGCATTTTCCATGGCAATATGGACATTTCCAAGCCCGATAAATTCATTTAACAGAAAAAAGTTGTTATCTCTGTATCCGAGCACAATAGTATTATCCGCATCCTGCCTTGATCTTGCCAGAAAGAGGAGCGGCGGGATGCCTATGCCTCCCCCGACTATCATGGAAGTCCCTTCCTCCACGGGAAATCCGTTTCCCAAAGGCCCCATTATATCTATCGATCCGCCGGCTTGGTACCCCGAAAACTCTCTGGTCCCCCCGCCCTGGATCCTGTATACAAGCCTTAAGTCGTCTCCTTTCGCATCACAGATACTTATCGGCCTTGGCAGGAGCCTTGACGGATCCTTCGGATAAACCATGACGAACTGTCCGGGCTTTGCCAGGGCTGCGATCTTTGTTTTTAACCATATACTGTATATTCCGTCTGAGATCCTTTCCTGTGAAATGATCTCCGCCGATTCCTTAAGCTTCATAGACTACCTTACCTCCGCAGATCGTGTAACAGACCTTTCCCTTAAGCTTCCTTCCGTAGAAGGGAGAATTGGATGATTTCGAAGCCTGTTCCCCCTCCCTGAACACCCATTCTTCCGTTGGATCAAAGATAACGATATCCGCCCTGCATCCTTTTTTCAGGCTCCCCGCCTTCAGCCCGTAAATATTTGCGGGAGACGTGCTCATAAGCTCGATAAGCTTAAAGAGGCTTATGTATCCTTTGTCCACAAGCTCGGTGATCCCTAGGGAAAGCGCTGTTTCAAGCCCGGTAATGCCGCTGGGCGCTTTAACAAAATCCCGCTCTTTTTCTTCTCTGCTGTGAGGAGCATGGTCAGTGGCTATCATATCTATGGTACCATCCCTAAGACCCTCTATTATGGCAAGCCTGTCTTCCTCTGTCCTCAGGGGAGGATTCATCTTGGCGTTTGTCCCATGTTCTTTTACAGCTTTCTCGGTAAGAGTGAAATGATGCGGGGTTGCCTCCGCATGGATGTCCCCGCCTCTTCTTTTTCCCTGCCTTACAAGCTCTACCGCTTCCCGGGTGCTTATATGCTGGATATCAAGACATACCCCGGTTTCGACCGCAAGCCCTATATCTCTCTTTACCATCGTGATCTCAGCCATCCTGTCAGAGCCCTTTATCCCAAGAAGCTTTGATATCTCTCCTTCATTGATCCCGTTATTTTCGATAAAAGACGGATCCTCTTCATGAAGGCTTGCAGGAACCCTTAACTCTGAAATCTCCATAAAAGCCTGCTTTAAAAGCGATCCGTCAAGTATCGGCTTACCATCATCAGAAAAGCATACGGCTCCGGCTTCCCTGAGCTTTTTTATATCCGTCTTTTCTCTCCCCTGCATTGAAACAGTGATATTCGCCGCACAGTAAATATTTATATCCTCTTTTTCTGATCTTTCGATCACTTCTCTCAGGATACCGGGAGAATCTATGGAGGGCTTAGTGTTTGCCATCATGACAACCGAGGTGAAGCCTCCTTTTTTTGCGGCCTCTGCCCCGGAATGAATATCCTCCTTATAGGTAAATCCGGGATCCCTGAAATGAACGTGCACATCGACAAGTCCCGGTGCGAGACAGAGTCCTTCCCCTTCTATGATCCTTGAGACACCGGAGGTTTTAGTGTCTGCGCTGCCAAAGATCCCCTCTATTATGCCGTTTTCAATGAGAAGATCTCCGGTTTTGTCTGTTTTCTGCGAAGGATCGATGATCCTTGCGTTTTTTATAAGTATTTTTTCCATACAGTAATGTCAGGTGCAGAAGAAAGCACGTAAACTCTGTTTTTTTATACTTCTCTGTGCTATACTAAGAAATCGTTATGAATACTAAGGGAGCAGCCGACGCAGCCCCTTCGCGGTGTCCGGATCAGTTACCGGTAACATACAAAAAGAAAACCACGGGAGAAAAATCATGGTTCGCATCATTCTGGCATTAATCTTTGTAATTTTGATACTGATAATATCGATCCCAGTCTGGCTTATCCTTGAGGCAGTCGGTCTTTTTTCCGAACATTCAAAGGAAATGGCCTCCCTGTATATTGTCAGGTTCGCTTTCAGGGTGATCCTGCTTATCGCGGGAACCAAAACCACCTATATCGGAGAAGAAAATATTCCGAAAGATACTGCCGTCCTTTTTGTCGGCAACCACAGGAGTTATTTTGATATTATCGCCCAGGGCAGGCTATTGACCCGCCCGACATCCTTCATTGGAAAAAAGGAATTCGGAAAAGTTCCCGTTTTCGGCCTCTGGATCAAAAATCTCCGTTTTCTGCTGATAGACAGGAACGATATAAAGCAGGGGCTTAAGACTGTTCTGACCGCGATCGAATATATCAGATCAGGCAGATCCGTCTTTGTTTATCCCGAGGGGACCAGAAACCGTACAGAAGAGCCCCTTCTTCCCTTTAAGGAAGGCAGCATGAAGATATCTACAAAATCAGGCTGCCCGATCATCCCTGTTTCCGTGGCCGGCGCGGCGGATGTTTTCGAAAACCATTTTCCGAAGCTTAAAAAGGCCCACGTCATCGTACATTACGGGGCCCCCATCTATCCCTCCGAGCTTAGCCGCGACGAACTTAAATTCCTCGGTAAATATACTGCCGGAAAGATCATGGAAATGTTAGACGGGGATATAAAGCTGATCGGCGGACCCTGTTAACCCTGCCTGTTACTCAGGGCTCAGAAACCCGACCACCCTTTCAAACTGCATCGCATGAGAAGCCTTTATCAGTATCATATCCCCTTTTTTAAACGGATTATCTGTTTTCAGGCCTTCGATCAGGCTGTCCGTATCCTCAAAATACAGTACCGATCCTTCGCAGGCTTCCTTTTTCCGCGCTTCTAAAGCTTCCTCGTACATGCTCTTTGAATTACTTCCGACTATCAGGATAAGGTCGATATTGTGCTCTGCCGCAAATCTCCCCACCTCTCTGTGCAGTTTATCCGAATCCTCTCCAAGCTCATACATGTCTCCGAGAACGGAAACCGTCCTTATTCCTGTTTCGTCTTTTGTTTCCGAAAGAAGAGCGAGCGCATTCATCATGGATTTGGGATTGGCATTATAGCAATCGTCTATTATCAGATAATCTTTTGTTTCAATGGGGTTCATCCTGCCCTTTAAACCCCTGACGTTTCCGATCCCCTGTCTGATCTCCTCCGCTGACAGCCCGTAATAAACTCCGACCGCACATCCTGCAAGCGCATTGCTGACCGAATGCTCCCCAGGAAGCGGAATATGTACATCAAAGCATTCCTCCAAAAATCCGGGATCCCCGGTCTGCTGTTTACTGTCCTTCTCAAACCCGCTTCCGACAGGTTTTGCGATATGAAACCTCGCGTCCACCCCCTTAAGCTGTCTGTTTACTATATTGTCCGCATATATATCAAGTTCTTTTGTGTTTACGATACCATAAAAAACAGGCTCTTTGCCTTTTACCTTATCTACCAGGCAAAGCTTTGGGTCATCCCCGTTTAAGAAAACCCTTCCTTTTCCGGTCAGACGGTCAAAAACCTCCGATTTTGCCTTAAAGACTCCGTCAAGATCATTAAGCTGTTCCAAATGACAGGGTCCGACATTGGTAAAGACCACGCTGTCAGGCTTAACTATCTCAGACAGCCTGCTCATCTCGCCGAATTCACTTATCCCCATCTCAATGACAGATATCTCATGCTCATCCCTTAGTCCGAATATGGTAAGAGGCACTCCTATCTCATTGTTAAAATTGCCTTCCGTTTTATGAACCCTGTATTTCCTTGAAAGGACCTGTGCCACCATCTCCTTGGTGCTGGTCTTCCCCATGCTCCCCACTATCCCTATGGTGGGAATATCAAACAGGCTCTTATAATACCCGGCAAGCTTTTTTATGGCTTCAAAGCTGTCATCAACCACAATATAATTTCCGGCTTCATCCGAGGGCTTCTTTTCGCAGATGACTCCCAGCGCTCCCTTTTCAAGCACCTGGCCGATAAAGGAATGGCCGTCCACGCGCTCCCCCTTTGTGGCGACAAAT
The DNA here is from genome assembly GCA_024684065.1 of Lachnospiraceae bacterium. The sequence goes on along the minus strand of JAIKXO010000146.1, from coordinate 43,623 downwards.
ATCCCCCCGGCTTCCGCTTTTCTGGAATCAATGACTACGGATGCGGCTTCCCTTGAAAGCTCATCTTCTTTCAGAGCCGTTTTGAGAAAGAGCTTTCCTCCGCAGGCTTTAGCTATTTTCTCAAGAGTCATCCCTCTCATTATTACTGTTTCTCCTCTGCTTAAAGGGGTTTAACCCTAAAATATCTGACGTACCACCAAAGAACCGGGAATTCCCGGGCTCTCACTGCTATTCATATTTCCTGAACGATATTTCTATTATCCACTCGCAAAGATCCTCAAAGCTCTTGCCGATTGCCGCTGCCTCCTGAGGAATAAGGCTTGTCGGGGTCATCCCCGGAAGAGTGTTCGCCTCCAAACAGTAAACCTCCCCCTTATCATCTACCATGAAGTCCATTCTGGCGTATGTCTTTATCTCCAGAGCGTTGAAAGCGTTTACGGCTGCCTCCTGTATACGCCCGGTAAGGTCTTCGTCTATATCCGCCGGACAGGTTTCAACAGTGGCTCCCGCCTCATACTTGTTCTTATAATCATAGAAGCCCTTTTTCGGCGCTATTTCCACCACCGGAAGAGCCATTCCCTCTATAACACAGTCGGTAAATTCTCTCCCTTTTATATATTCCTCCACCAAAACCTTGGTATCATAGGAAAAAGCATTCTTTAACGCTTCCTCATACTCTTTGGCATCATTGACTATATAAACCCCTACGCTTGAGCCTCCGCTGTTGACCTTTACAACGCAGGGATACTGCGGATTAAAGCTGTCTGTCTCAGACTTAAGCACATGATATTCGGGTGTTTTTATTCCGTTTGCCGAAAACAGATGCTTTGTAAGGGTCTTATCCATGGCGAGCGCGGATCCTAAAGGATCGGCTCCGGTATATTTTATATCATACAGATCAAAAGCCGCCTGGATCTTCCCGTTTTCTCCGCAATCCCCGTGCAGGGCCATGAATACGATATCCGCCATTTTGCAGAGATTAATAACATTAGGGCCGAACAGCTCGTTGACCTTGCGGTTCCTTAACGCTTTTATTTCCGAGATGCTGAGCCCCGCATTTCCTGCGGTAAAGGATCCTTTGCCGGAATCCTCCGAAAATGCAAAGAGCCTGCTTACCCAGTCCTTTTCCTCCGTAAAAATATCCTCTGTGGGCTCTCCTTCATAACCGAAATAGACGTCCAAAAGGATCACCTCATGGCCCCTGCTCTTAAGAGCCTCATAAACCTTACTTCCGGAGATCAGCGATACATTCCTCTCCGTGCTTACTCCCCCGCATAAAACTACTATTCTCATAATGCCCCCTTTAATAATTATAATATATGGTTAATATCCGCTGCTCTGCCAGATACGCCTCCGGATTGATCTTTAAACCCGTCTTACAGGATACGGCCTGACAACGGTTTCACTGCGCGATATAAGAATTTGCAAGCCCGCTTAATACAAAGAAAACCGGCATATCTTTATTTTCCTGCGCAAAAGCTTTTCCTTCCGGATTTAATCCGTACAGATAATCAACCGCTTTTTCCGTTCGTTTCACAAACTGAGTACTCTGGCTTGCAAGGTTAGCAAACATGCACAGCCTTGCTGTCTCAAGCTCCTTCTGTATATAAGCTTTTGTCTCTTCCTCATCGTAAGCAGACAACCGTTCTTCCGCCTTAATCTCCGACGCTTCCACAGCCCTCTTATAGATCGATTCCATAAGCCTGTCGCTCAAAGCCCTGTCCGTTTTTTTACCGCAGGTCAGATAGGCTATGCTTCCAAGATCTCCGGTCATCCTGTCGGAAAACCCTGAAGGGATCTCTTCTGAGGCCTCCTCTTCGGCTATTCTTCTGTAGCCCTTTTCTCCCGTCAGATCATACAGCTCTGCCGCCGCCCAATACCTTGCGCTTCTTGAGATATAAAGCTCTTCTTCACCGAAATGGTTTTCATCCTCCGAAATATCTGAAATATCCTCTGAAGAATCTGCGGCCTGATCTTCCGGTCCCCGGTCAGTGCTCTCTTTAAGGCTTTGCTCCTCTTCCTTTGCAGCCAGCTCTTCGCGGTACTCCCCTTCCGCTGTTTTAAATAATGCTACAGCCCTTTTTTTCCATCCCTTTGAAGCCTCCCAATCTGTCCCTGAATAGCAGGCAGAAAGCTTTGAAAGGATCGCGGCCAGACGATAATTATCAGCAGACCCCGATATTGCCTCTTCTCCTGATTCTTTTGCATTATCCACATACTCACAGAGCTTTTCAGTCAGGATCCGGGCTGTATCCAGGGAAACCGGAACAAAATTTTCCTGACCTTCTCCGGTAAGTTCTTTGTCAAAAAACTCATATTCAAGAAGCAGATCCGCTATCCGCATGAAATCGTAAGGACTCTCTTCCTTTGAAGCAAGAAGCGACTGCATTGCGATGAGCGTCCGGTAATGGTTCTTTTCTATTTTAAAGCTATTGCTTTCACATGAACAGTCCCCATAGTAACATGTTATAAAATATTCGCCCTCTTTAAAAAACCCGCTGAAATCCCCGCAGAAGTATTTAACGCTTTCATAATTTTCTGTTTCATCATCGTCAGGATGGGTTTCTTTTCCGGCTTCAGGCGCATGCCCCGAAGAGAATGATATCCCGTCAATCACATGGAGATCTCCGGAAAAAACCGGATAGTCGGGAGATTTTTTATCAAACACTGAAAACGAAGCCTCTTCATTTTGGATATCTTCACCCGATACCGATACTATAAGCACCAGCTCCTTATCACTTTTCTGTTCGTAGCCCGTATTATTCAATACGACAGAAAGCTCCGGGACGCTTTCTTCCGGTTCGGGCTCCTGTTCTTCATTATATCCAAGCAACGTGCTTTCTATGTCGGAAAGCATCTCATCCCTGCTTTTTACGGGATCCGCTTCCGATACCTGTCCGCCCTTATCCCTGCAGCCCGTAAGTGTAAATAAAACCGGAAAGATCAGGAAAACCACAAAAACAGCCGGGGCCTTTATAATTACTTTGTTCTGTATACAACCTTTTTTCATTCTGCTTCCTCAAAGCCTGAATGATCCATACCCGTAAACCCGAACTACACGCACTTACCGAATCGAATGACCAATATATCAAAACCCGAATTATCGGCATACTGCGGATATCAAAAAACCAATTAAACGCAGTCATTGTTATTCTTTTGTTCTTCCGGCTTTCTTCTTAATAAAAAGAACGCATAACAGAACAACAACAGCACTTATACCGGAAACGGCATAAGACAGCATCTGAAGCCCGGTTCCTGCATACCTTACCGTAACGGACCCGGATCCGGTACCGGCGCAATATACCCGCACAAACCCGTTATTTCCTCTGCCGTCTGTCATAAGGACGGTCCCGTCGTCCTTTACCGCCTCATACCCCTCATAATATATAAAAGGCACATCCACATATTGACAGGCGTTATCAAGATCAAACTCTATTTCGTTTTTCTTCCTGTCAAACCTTACCTCTTCCCCTCTGTCATTTTCCGCATGCCCGCTTAAGCCCACTATGGCTTCAGGTTCGGAAACGGTGACCGGGAGCCACTCCCCGGCAATGACATTTGCGGTATAGGGAACATAGCTGTAATAGTCGTCGCTGTAATCATAATAGCCCTGATCGTTTTTCTCCATAACGGAAAAAGCGGATAAGGCAAAAATAATGAATACTGCTGCCGCAAGCTTTCCCGAAACCTCCTGCCCGGTTTGCCCTGAGCGGTTTTCATTATCTGTATTCCGGACAGCATTAATAACCTCACCGGCATTATTCTCCCTTTGCAGCGCTTTCCCGCCGCTTATCCCGGACCCGCTCTTAAGATCCCGCAGCAGAACGTCAAAATACGATCCTGTCCCCGATGCCAGGCAGAATATGAGGATACCGTCTGCCATGGCAAAAAATACGGAGCTTACGATGAAAAGCCTCCATGGAAACTGGAGGAAAACCAGATATTTTCCGAGCCTGTTCCACGGGAATAATCCCGTCGCGGAAAGCGCCGATATGACTGCGAAAAGGCAGAGCAGATCGGCAAAGCTCAAAAGATCCTTATTAAAAACGGCTTCCCTGACGGATACGGGTTTATCGCTTCCGGCCTCTTTTGTAGCAGGATCGGAAACCTGTTGTTTTTTCAAAAATATCCTTAATGCATATATTAATATAAGACCCGGCCCTATGGAAGGAAATTCCGAATAAAAAAGCTTTGCAAACGTCACCGTCTCATCTGCCGGATCGATCCACGGAACACTTACCATAAACCGTGCGGAAAAAAACTGTTCCAGTACCGGAAGCCAGTAAAAACAGGTCACTCCCGCGGTCAGAACAGCCGTCGCAAAAAGCTTAAGCAGCAATCCCGGTCTTTTAATGAAAATCCCGGACTTTATCAAAAAAAAGAACAATGCTGCGGCAAGACACAGGATAAAGGTTCCGGTATGACAAAGAAGAAGACCCGAAAACCCTATTCCAAGAACATACGGCTTTTTAAACTCCCTGTAAAGCAGATCGAATATTCCGTAAATAACAACCGGAACAAAAATAAAAGCCGTATACTCCCCCACCGCCGAGCGGACATAGATATCCTCAATATGGTAATTGCACAGGGTTATAAGAACCCCCGTGACCACCCCTGCGTATTTTGATCCGGTGATCCCTTCTGTGCACAGATATGCTGAAATATAACAGAGAATTATGCAAAAAGCAACAAAAGCATGATAGCTTAAATTGATGGATACTCCAAGAGCCCTGAGGATCGCGGGAAAGTAAAGGAGGAAATCAGGATAAAACATGGAGCTTGCATATCCTGCTCCTCCGAAAAACAGCATGTTAACCTTTAAAAAGGGACGCCCCGCAAGAATCCCTTCCTTAAGGCTTTCTATCCTCAAGAGATGGTATTCCAGATCGTGTCCGTTAATGCAAAACCTTGTAAATAAAGGGGCACATGCGGCTATCAGGGTAAACAGAGAAATAAAAAAGACTATTCTGTTTTCCTTATTTTTAAATAATCTCTTCATTATCAGATGATTATAGCAAAAAAGAGGGCTGCCTGCACCCTCTTTTTCCTTTATCCCTGTGCCTGTTTAAACAGTAAATCCGACAGTATCCTCCGCGATTTTTATGAGATATCTGCCTTTGGGCAGTTTAAGACCGGAGATATCCAATGTAAGCGGATCCGTTTCAGTGGCTATATCCTTCATTGTTCCGCTATCATAGGTTTTTTCATGACCGCTTTTATCCGCTCCCGTGATACTGTATTCCCAGTCCATAAAATCATCCGGAAGCGTTCCTTTTATTTCTATAGTAAGTATTCCGCCGCTATAGGAGGCTTTTTCAAGATCAGGCGTATATCCCGTAATTTTTTCGCCGGATGTATCGGCTTCTTCAGGCATCGTTTCAGCAGCATCATATGCGGTTTCAGCGGCTTCTTCAAAGACCGTTTCAGCGGCTTCTTCAGTGGCGGCTCCAGTGGCTTCTTCAGCGGCGGCATATTCTTCGGCCCCATAAGCGGCAGCATCCGTATCGGACGGTGCCTGTATGGGAGCGGAATCGGACGGTGCCAGAGAGGCAGCGGCTTCGGGATCGGACGGCGCCAGAGAGACAGCGGCTTCGGAATCGGACGGTGCCGCATCGGCGGCCTCGTAAGCCGGAGCGGCGGCTTCACCTGCCGCCTCATAGTTTTCGGCCTTATATCCCGATTCTGTATCCACATCAGGAACGACACTGCTCTCCGCTTCGTAAGCGGCATCGGCGGCTTCATAGGCTGCATAATCTGATGGAGCAGAAGTACCTGAACTCTTTGACATACGCATCATGACAGGGAAGACTAACGCCATTATAAGAAGCACCGCGGCTACGGACGGAAAAGCTATATAAATGATCTTCTTAAATTTTTTCTTCTGGGTGTTTTCTTTTCTGCCGGGCTCACTATGCATCAGGTTGGCATTTTCTTTAAGCACAGGCTCACTATGCCCCGGAGTAACGTCTTCATTAAGGGCAGGCTCAGTAAATGCCGGGGCAGCATCTTCCTTTATGGCAGGCTCTGCATGCAGCCCGATAGCATCTTCCCCATGAGCAGATTTATCACGAAGTTCAAAAGCCGCTTCTTCTATGTATTTCGGATCAAGCCCCGAAAGGGCGTCCATCAGATCGTTAACGTTCACAGCTCATATCCCTCCTGTATGAGGTATGTTTTCAATTTCTGCCGTAATCTGAAGAGCAGTGATTTTACACCGGATTCGGACATTGAGAGCGAGGCTGCGATGTCTTCTAAGGAATCAACGTAGAAGTAGCGCCTTACAAAAGCGATCCGCTGCTCGGAAGAAAGATCTGCGAGAAAGCTGTTTATATAGCCCGTAAGAAGGGACAGGCCGGCTTTATCCTCGGTGGATTCGGAACCGGCAATCTCTGAAAGCTCATCAAGCGCGAGGCTTGCGTTAAAAGCCCCGCGCTTTTGTGAATGCATCTTCCGGTACAAAGTGATCGCATGGTTTCTGGTGATCGCGGCAAGATACGGAGCAAGCCTTTGAGGGCGTTCTTCGGGCATGGAATTCCAGGCCGAAAGATAAGTATCGTTCAAGCATTCCTCAGAATCCTTATCATCTGCAACGATGTTCATTGCTATCTTCCTGCAATAGGCGCCGTATTTTATATCGGTTTCCTTTATCGCGCTTTCGCTCCTGGCCCAGTAAAGGTCAACTATCTCGTAATCCTGCATTCCCTGTTTCAGCGGATCAAAGCTGTCTGATCAGCTGTAAGAACTCCTCTTTATATTCATCGTTAAGCTCAAGCTCAGACAACTGCCTGTACACATCATCCAGTTCAAGAGCGCCGATGTATTCGCTGTTATTTAAGATCATGCCGCACTCCGCAACATATGCTGCAAAAAGTGTATCACAATCCGGAGCTTTAGTATAGCTTTCTTTACTTATCGGAAAGCTCAGAAGCTCTGACCTGTCCTCATCGGGATCTTTGTAACGAACTGACAGCATCATCCATTCATCGGATTCCCTTCCCGTTTCGGAAAGATCCTTATCCTGATAGCGAAGCTCTATGTCTTCATTTTCATCAGCTTCGCTGTCGGTAAGTTTTATCTCGTACATTACGGTTATAGAATGCCCGCTTCCGACCTCGCCGCCGTCCTTTGTGTCATCGTTAAAATCCCTGGCTGCCATCTGGCGGTTTTCATAGCCGATCAGACGGTATTCGGACACATATCTGGGGTTGAATTCCACCTGGAACTTCACATCCTTTGCAACCGTAAAGAGAGTTGAATTAAACTCGTCAACAAGTACCTTCTTTGCTTCCGGAAGGCTGTCGATATATGAGTAGTTGCCGTTTCCCTTATCGGCAAGGGTCTCAAGCGCCGAATCGTTATAGTTTCCCGTTCCGAAACCAAGCACCGAGAGGAACACGCCGCCTTCTTTTTTATCCGAAATAAGCTTTTCAAGCTCGTCTTCCGAGGTAATTCCGACGTTCAGGTCTCCATCCGTGGCCATTATGACCCGGTTGTTGCCATCCTTGATAAAATACTTTTCCGCAAGCTTATATGCGGTCAGGATCCCTTCGCCTCCGTTTGTCGAGCCGGATGCGAGAAGGCTGTTTATCGCTCTTTTGATCTTCGGGTGGTCGTCTCCGGGAACGCCTGCGATCACCACGTCTGATGACGATGCATAGGTGACTATCGATACCCTGTCGTTCTCATCAAGATCATCGACGAGCATGTTAAGTCCCATCTGGAGAAGAGGCAGTTTGTCGTAATCCTCCATTGAGCCTGAAACATCGATAAGGAACACTATGTTTGACGGAACATCCTCGATATTCACCACATCCTTTGCCTTTATACCGATATTGACAAGCTTTGTTTTTCTGTTCCACGGGCAGTCTATGATCGATGAATTTACCGCAAACGTATCACCATTATCCGGTTTTTTATAATCATAGCCGAAATAGTTAACAAGCTCTTCGGTCCGTATAGCTCCTTCGGGAATATCCCTCGCGGTATATCCGTCGTTTATCATTCTTCTTAAGTTTGCATAGCTTGCGGTATCTATGTCCGCTCCGAAGGTAGAAAGCGGGGAGGATACAACATCCGTAAAAGCGTTCTCCTTTATCTCTTTGTATTTCTCCCCTGAATTGGGGTCAGGGACAGGCCAGTAATATCCGGGGCAAAACGCCTCCGTATCCCCGTAACTGTACCCGTAAGCGGCGTAGGGCTCTTCATAAAAGGCATCGTATACGTCTTCTGCGGTATAGGCCTCTTCAGCTGAGTATGCGCTTTCATAATCATATGACGCTTCTTCTGTATATGCGCTTTTATTTTCATACGACATATCACCTGTGGTTTCAGTCTCTGTATAAGAGGGCTGAGCTGCCGCCGCATTTCCGTTTGCGAAGGGAATAAGCAATCTGCATCCGATCGAAGATGTCATGATAATGGTTCCGATAATGAGTACTGCAATGTTTTTTTTCTTCATAATAAAATCCTCCGTTTAATATAATTCTGCGTCTATATTGACGATTGATTCGCTTCTGTCTATATAGACGCAAAATTTAAACGGAGGTTTCGCGCAGATTAAAAATTTTTTTAAACCGATCAAACCGGTCTATTCCGGATTCAGCTCACTGAAGGAGAATGTAATGTCATTGCCGTCATTTTCAATATTCACGGTATAGCTCTTGGTGGCATATCCGTTCCTGCTTAACGTGACCACGTGCATGCCGGTGACCTTGTTGGTGCTCGCCGGAGCCACACCGATATAGTTTCCGTCGAGATATACATCGCATCCCTTTGGCTCCTGTATGAAGATCTTTTTGTTATTGGATACAACACTGTTGATAAGGGTATCATATATGTACTGTGTAACATCGGTCGAAGATCCCGTATTACTCAGAATATCCGTTACATTGTTAAGAATACCGGTATTATTTGAGGATCCCGTATTGCCCGTCGTTACGGAAGAACCGGGAGAAACCGCGCCGGACCCTGTGCCCGATACATTAAGGGCCTGGCTTTGAGCAGGCGCTTTAGTATTGCCCGTGCTTACCGGCGTCCGGGAGCCTGTGCCCGCGGCCTGGGCCGTTTCGGAATCATCTGTATCAAGCGTTATATCGACATTGGCATAATCGGAGCCGATTTTAATATTGGTGGTAACAGGCTCATAACCCGCGGCTTCTATCTTTATCCTGTGGATCCCGTATTCGAGAGGAACCCTCTCCTCATAGTCAGTGATCTCTCCGTCAATGAACAGCTGGGCAAAATCCGGTACGATATTGAACTCGACATGGCCTATCGCAACCTCTTCTATATCTATCTTCCCAAGATCTAAAACGGTCTCCCTGTTCCTCGATATCGTCAGATCCTCTTCCCCGACATAGCCCCTGTTTGTGAGCCTTACATGAAATTCTCCCTCAGGGGCGGGAAGGAGCATGTCCTCGGTTATCGGCCTGATGATCTCTTTTCCGACCTCTATCCAGCCGCCCACAAAATAACTGTCGTTGATTATCCTTATATATCCGTGGCCCTTCTCCACCGCGATGGAATATATATCCCTGTCCTTACCCCTGACCGAAAGAGTGTCGAGGTCGGTCAGATCCATCCATTCCCCCTTTCCCTCATCGGAATAGATAAAAACATCATCAGCATACCTGTATGGCGTATCTCCGATGTTAAATATATGCTTTTTTTCATCCACCGAAAATTTCTCTACCCCTGATAAAAAGAAATAATCTTCGTTCACCCCGGCATACTTTATAACGCCGCTTTCATCAGAATATCCCACGTACAGGATCTCGCCTGTCGAAAGCTCTTTTGCCGTGACGCTCTGTCCGAACCTGTCAAAGAATTCAGTTGTTCCGTCGTAGGAAAGCTCTGCCGTTTTTGCGCTCTCCGGATCTTTTAAGGTCAGTGTCTTAAGCTCATAATCCGCGCCTGCAAGGACCGCATCAAACACGGATATGCCTGAATTATTGCCCACAGGAGCTGTTTCATCGCTTTCCTCAGGCAGATCTTCATTTTCATCGGCGGCAGGGGTATCATTATGAGTACCCGGCCGTGAATATTCCTTCGCCACCAGATAAATGCCGAAGATGGTCAGAACCGCTATTAAAAAGATCGGAACTATCGCCTTTTTCATTCATCAATCCTTAATAGTACTTTATCATATGCAAAAGCCACATCAGATATTCCCTGTTATTATTGGCGGGATCCTCCAGGACGGCTTCAAGCATCCGGTTCAGTATTTCCCCTATCTCTTTTCCGGGCTTTATCCCGTATGCTATGAGATCATTGCCGTTAACGGCCAGGTCAGCTAAAGAAAGGCAGTCTTTATTTTCGATTATTTTATGATATATCTCCTCAAACCTTTCTATTTCCTTAAGCTTCTCTTCCCTGATGTAGACGCTCTGGGCCATCGTATCGCATCTTCTTATCATAAACCATAAGGGCATGAGCTCCTCCCCTATGGTTATAATGGTTTTCCGGATATTGACCTCGGAAGCCTCCTTCCGGTGATCGTGGTATTTTACAAGCTTTAATATCCTGTCCCTTGATGCGTTGTCAAACTTTAGCCGCTTCAGTATATCTCCGGCCAGTGTTACGCTTACTTCGGCATGCCCCTTGAAATGATCGGTGCCGTCCTCGTCCGTCGTATGGCACAAGGGCTTCCCCATGTCATGGCAGAGCAGCGCAAACCTTAAAACGGTGCGGTCCTCATCTGAAAGCTCCTTATCATAGACAGTTGAATACTTTAACGCCTCCACCGTATGTATACCGACATTATACTGGTGGTGCTTATTGTTCTGTCCGGTTTCAAGCTCTTTGTCAAATTCCGGAAGAATAACGCTTGTTATCCCACTTTCTGACAGTGTGAGAAGCTTTTCCGGATGACCTGAATCCAAAAGTTTTACCAGTTCATCTCTTATACGCTCGGCACTGATATTTCTGAGATTCTCAACCTCATTCGATATTGCCTTAAAGGTCTCTTCCTCTATTTCAAATCCAAGCTGCGCGGAAAACCTTACCGCCCGCATTATCCTTAATGCATCTTCTTTGAATCTTTCCCTGGCATTTCCGACTGCCCTGATCTTTTTCTCCTTCAGATCTTTCAGGCCTTCAAACTTATCGACAAGCCCCTCCCTGTCATTATAGGCCATTGCGTTTATCGTGAAATCCCGTCTTTTAAGATCCTCCTCAAGGCTTGCTGTAAATGTGACCTCCGAAGGATGGCGTGAATCTTCGTATTTGCCGTCCAGGCGATAGGTAGTCACCTCAAAGGGCTTCTTACCTATAAGAACGGTAACCGTACCATGTTTGATCCCTGTATCTATGGTGCGCCTGAAAACGGACTTTACTTCCAAGGGCTTTGCGTTCGTGGTAATATCCCAATCCTTGGGATTTCTTCCAATAACAGAATCCCGTATGCAGCCTCCTACAGCGTACGCTTCAAATCCTCTGTTGCAAAGTTCGGAAATAATAAGCCTTACTTCTTTAGGAAGGTCTATATACATACGGTACACCTTTCTTTCAGGGAAACGTTTATAAAGCGTTTCCCGCGCCGGATTTTCGGCACGAAGTGCCAATTTCCGCTGAAACAGTCATATAAACATTACACTAACCCACAAGCTTTACCGTCTCTCTCGCTATGGCAAGCTCTTCGTTCGTAGGAACGATCATTATCGGGATCCTTGCCTCATCATAAGAGATTATCGCTTCTTCACCCCTTATGTTGTTTTTGCTCCTGTCTACGCCGGTCCCGAGATATGAGAGATAATCTCCGACCATCTGCCGTACATCGCTGTTATTCTCTCCTATCCCCGCCGTAAATACAATGGCATCGACCCCGTTCATGGCCGCGGTATAAGCACCTATATATTTGGCAACCCTGTAGGAATAAGCCTCTAAGGTAGTTTTGGCAAGCTCGTTTCCGTCTTTCGCCGCCGCGATAAGATCCCTGAAATCACTGGAAAGCTTTGACATTCCGAGCACCCCTGATTTCTTGTTAAGTATATTCAGCATCCCGGAAATTGATATATTCTCCTTGTTACAGATAAATTCAAGGATAGCAGGATCGAGGTCTCCGGATCTTGTGCCCATGAACAGCCCCTCGAGAGGAGTCAGCCCCATGCTGGTATCCACACACTGTCCGTTCTTTACGGCACTTACGCTGGCACCGTTTCCGAGATGACAGACGATGACCTTAAAATCCTGATAATTCTTGTGAAGTATCTCCGCCGCTCTTTTTGATACATAGCTGTGGCTCGTTCCGTGGAAGCCGTAGCGTCTGATCTTATATTTCTCATAATATTCATAAGGGATCCCGTATAAGTAAGCTTTTTTCGGCATTGTCTGATGGAATGCGGTATCAAACACTCCCACCATCGGAACATCGGGCATGAGCTGCTTACAGGAACGGATCCCGATAAGATTTGCCGGATTATGAAGCGGAGCCAGGTCATTGCACGCCTCTATCGCTTTGATAACTTCGTCATTAATTACTACCGCCTCAGAGAAGCTCTCTCCTCCATGCACCAGCCTGTGCCCTACCGCATCTATGTCGTCAAGCGAGCTTATCACCCCATGCTCTTTATCTGTCAGGTTCTCAAGCACGAGCTCGACAGCCTTGACATGATCCGGCATTTCCACTGCTTTTTCTATCTTTTCCTTTCCTGACGCTGTATGGGAGATCATCCCCCCTTCGATCCCGATCCTTTCACAGAGGCCTTTCGCGAGCACAGCCTCGGTCTGCGAATCGATCAGCTGATACTTTAACGATGAGCTTCCGCAGTTGATTATCAATACCTTCATATTAAATACCTTCCTCCTTTGAATTATGCTGTTTTATAATACAATCTGTTTTATTTCTGCTGTTTCATACCGTCATTTCATCGTCAGTATAGAACCATTCTCTTTTAAAATCAACTATCGCAGGGCTTTCAGGCTTAAGCTCAAAGCTTAAAATACCATCCTTTCCCTGCGTTTTTATCACAAGTTTATAGGCACACAGGGCTATTCTTCCCTTCTTCACGGATTCGTTCAATGCACCGTACTTAACGTCCCCGACTATCGGAAACCCTGTATTTGAAAGCTGGGCTCTTATCTGATGGAACCTTCCTGTCATAAGCTGAATATCAAGAAGGCTTCTCTGCAGATTTCTGTTTTCCGAAACAACCCGGTATTTTAATACGGCTTCCTTTGCGCCCTCCTCATCCTCTGTGCAGACCACGGCCTTATTTGATTTCGGATCCTTCTTAATATGATCCCTCAGATATATTTCATCGCTGCAGTTATCTGCCAGACAGCCATCAGCCTGTGATCCGGACCGTTCATCATAAATATCCGTTCTGCCCGGGAGGCCGCAAACGACGGCATAGTATCTTTTTTCGCAGTCTCTCTGCGCAAAGGCCTTATTCAGCCTGCTGACCGTACCCTTATTCTTTCCGAATACTACAAGACCGCTTACAGGCTGGTCAAGCCTGTGCACCGCTTCGGCTTCGTGCGCGTTTTCTCCCTTACCGGAAAGATAATTCCTTACAAGGCTCGTTAAATCCTTATCGGTTATTCTCCCCGTCTGGACTGCGATCCCCGCGGGCTTGTTAAGGACAAGTATCCGCTCATCCTCATGGATTATATCAAGCCCGAAACTCACTGCTCTGCCCCGCTTTCTGCCTGTTCCTGTTCCTCTTCCTTATCCTCTTCTATCCTGTCGTCAGCCTCTTTGGAGGTCATCGGCACATAGTCGGGATTGAAGAACCTGCTGTATACGGCCACATGATCATAGATACATCTCCAGGCGCTTCTGGATCCTGCTATCACGCAGATATATTCATGCCCCGTATCGTCGGAAGCAAGGCTCACCGCACAGTTCCCCGATTCGGTTACAAAACCGGTCTTTCCTCCAAGAACCGTAAGTCCGCAGTCCTTATCCTCTATCCTTCTTAAAAACCAGTTCGAAAGCTCTAATCCTTCGGGATGCTCGGCGGTGCTGCTGGTCGTATATTTCTTCGAAGTCAGAACCTCCCTGCAAAGCTCATTGTCCATGGCGGCCCACATTATCATCGCGATATCATAGGGAGTGCTGTAATGATCCTCGTCAAAAAGCCCTACGCAATTGGTAAAATGCGTCGTTTCGGAAAGCCCGAGCTCTTTCAGCTTTTCGTTCATAAGGACCACGAAATCCTCCTGCGAACCCGAAATATAAGTTGCCAGAGCCACAGCGGCGTCCCCGCCCGACGGAAGTATAGTGCCATAGAGAAGATCCTCCACCGTAACTATCTCATTCTCACTAAATCCCGCCACGCTGCAGTCATGGGCATAAGCGTAATTCGTCATATCAAAGGTCAGCTGGAACGGAGAGCTTAATTCACTTCTTTCCATATGCTCTACAGCCACCAAAAGCGTAAGCACCTTGGTCATGGACGCCGGGTTGATCCTCGTCTTATAGTCTCTTCCCGCCATGATCTTCGCATTATCGGCATCCACCAGTATCGCATAGGTCCCGATAACATCCTCGGACATTCCCGCTACATCGCCGTTATCAAAAGCCTGATATGTTCCGGTGACACGCTCCGGCTCATCCGGTTCCGGCTCGGGTTCCTCGTCCTCCTGTTCGGATCCGTTCAGGACTTCGATCTGCCCGAAAGCCGAGGAGATATTCTCAAACTGATCCGTTGTTCCCGACAGCGATCCTAAAAGCTTTATTATCACATATATGATAAGAGCTATTATTAAAGCAACAAAAAGAACCAGCCCCGCAAGGATAAGTCTTGCCTTAATGAGCCGCTTCTTTCTGTTCTTCCGCCGTATAACGGCGCGATATTCTTCTTTTTTCCGCCTTAAAACCTCTTCCTCATCAAAGGACGGGAAATACAAGCTTCCTTCCATATTAATTATCATCCCCTGTTATAGTCTATTTGAATCAGGCCTGAAAAACAAGAGAGATATTGTGAAAATTTCGTTAAGCATCGTCACGAATCAAGGCCCTTGTAAAAATCTATCGCTCCCTGGATCTCAGACGCATTGGGATGGCCTTTTGAGATCCCGCCCATCAGCTTAAAAGGGCCAAAGGTATCAAATCCCAGGCACCCGTATTCTCCTATATACTCGCAGTTTCTCTCCTTCACGAGAGCCTTTATCCCCTTTGTATACTTTTCATTCATCGTCCCGCAGGTATACAGGGAAAAAACCTTCTTATTCTCCGGAAGGTGGGCATTCAGATACTGCATCAGGGGCTTCGCAAATTTCGAGTAATAGATCCCGGACGCGATACCTATCCTGTCAAAATCCCTTAAATATAAAGAGCTTACCTTGGTTACATCCATAAGCTCTACCTCAGGCTCCCTCTTCTTTATCGCATCGACCAGAAGCTGTGTGTTTCTGTGATGTTTGGAATAATATACTATGACCGTTTTTAATTTGTCTTCCAACGAAGCATCCTCCGATATATGTATTATGAACGGATCAGGTACAGACCTTCGATCCGTTTACTGTAATAAGTTCTGTAAAATACGAAAGCTGATCCTTTAGACCAGGCCCGATCCCTGCTAGTTTATCATAATTATCGGGTATTATCAAATAACTGTAACTATTAAGGACCAGGCCCCGAAATATAATCAATATTTGCATGCAGATGTAGGTCTTCGATAAAGTTCCTCGTTGTCTTGCTCCCGCCTGATAACTTACATCTGATGCCTTACTACGGCATATTCATTACTGCTCCGCCAATACGGACATTCCCTGCTCCCGCTCCCTGTAAGGCGCGCATAATCATCCTCATCCATATCGACATCACAGTAATATTCCTGATACTCATCATCATAGACATAATACTGGCAGTCATCACACTTCATCGTTAATACCTCTTCTGAAATCCTCAAGCAGATCCGTGAGTTCAGTCAGGGCCTCAACATAATTCAGGCTCCCTCTGAGCTTCGAAGAATTCTTGAAACCCGACAGGTACCAGGCGGCATGCTTTCGCATCTCACGGATCCCCGTGAATTCTCCCTTATACCCGACAAGCATCCGCGCATGTCTCTCTATCATATCAATGATCTCATCCAGGTCAGGTTTAACATACTTTTTGCCTGCATCCCGTGTGACAAGCTCCTTAAAGATCCACGGATTTCCTCTGGCCGCCCTTCCGACGGCCACCGCGTCACAGCCCGTATATTCAAGCATATGCTTTGCGGTTATATAATCCTTCACGTCTCCGTTGCCTATGACCGGAATGGAAAGCCTGTTCTTGACCTTTGCTATGATCTCAAGATCGGCTTCTCCCGAGTAGTACTGATCCCTGGTCCTTGCATGGACGGTAACAGCCGCCGCCCCGCTCTCCTGCGCTATATGACCGATCTCGTCCGCGTTTATATGTCCTTCATCAAAACCCTTACGTATCTTTACGGTAACCGGTTTACGCGTGGCTTTTGCCATGCTTTCGATTATCTTCCCCGCAAGAACGGGATCCTTCATAAGCGCCGAGCCTTCCCCGTTATTTACAACCTTGGGAACCGGACAACCCATATTTAAGTCAAGAACATCAAAAGGCTCACTTTCTATTTCTCCCGCTATCCTTCCCAGAATATCCGGATCCGAACCAAACAGCTGAAGGGAGACGGGATGCTCGTTTTCCGAGATCCTCATAAGCTCTTTTGTATTTTTGTTCTTATAAAGAATGGCCTTTGCGCTGATCATTTCCGTGCATACCATGCCCGCTCCCATTTCGGAAGCAAGCAAACGAAATGGCAGGTCGCTGACGCCTGCCATCGGTGCAAGTATCCATGGATTCTTAAGCTCTACATCACCTATTTTTATCATAAATATATCTTAACCCCGATAAGGTAAGATCGGGATCATATACCTTTATCATATCTGTTTCGTTGCTGACAAGCCTTCCAAGGCCTCCTGTCGCGATCACGGCCAGATCTTCCCATCCTGTTTCCTTTATCACCTGATTTATAATATATTCGGTCTGGCCTATCTGTCCGTACATAAGCCCGGCCTGCATACTCGATATCGTATCCTGCGCAAGGATCGATTTCGGCTTCATGATCTCTATCTCGGGAAGCTTGGCGGTATCCTCCCAAAGCGCTTTCGCGGAGATCCTGATACCCGGCGCCGTTATCCCCGCAATGAATCTGCCGTCAGCGGTAATAAGATCATAGGTCGTAGCGGTTCCAAAATCAATAACGAGCACAGGGTGCGTCCCTCCATGTTCCTCGAAGGCGGCCACTGCATCAACTATCCTGTCCGGACCTATCTCCCTGGGATTCGGTGTATCGATCCGTATTCCGGTTTTTATCCCGGGCCCTGCAATAAGGGGCGTAATATTCATATATTTGATGACTGCGCTTATAAGGGAATGCATTATCCCGGGAACCACGCTGGCTATCACGGCACCGTCTATCAGCCCGGCATCCACCCCCTGCTTTGAGATAAGATCAAGCATGGTGATCCCGTATTCATCAGAGGTCCTCGGAAGCTTGGTGGTGATCCTGAAGGTTCCGAGAAGCTCCTCTTCTTTATAGATCCCTATGGTAATATTTGTATTTCCTACGTCAATTGCAAGCAGCATTTTTGTCCTCCCGGATCAGGCACGAGCCGGATATATCCGGTCTCTTCTATGACCCGCCAATAAAGTTTCCGTTATAAAAAGGCATTTCCCGTCATGACCTGATAATAAAGCTCAAGGGATTCGAAAAGCTCTTTCCTTTCCCTCTGTAATTTTCTGACAAGAAGCCCGCTTCCGATCTCGTCATAGAGGATATCATCCTCTTTTGCATCCGTTTCAAGGATAAGCTCTCCGTCTTCATTGAAGCCGATCGTAAAGATCCCGCCCACCTCTTCGGTAAACAGAACCGCCATGATATGAAGCTCATCCTTTACTGAGTCCGGAAGCATCGAAAATTCCGGATTCAGATAATATTTCTTTTCGTAGGCGTTTGCGCCGCAGATAACTGTTTTACTCATAACATGATATAGGAATAAATGCAGACTATGAACAATAATCCGGAAAAAACCGCGTAGATCATTCTGGTGGGAGTATTGCTCCTGAATCCTTTAAATGCATTGATCCCCGCAACAATAAAAGCCACCGTAAAGATCGCCTTAAACAAACTCTTATCTTCCTTAAAGAAAGCAACAGCAGAAAGAACGATTATTGAAAGCGCAAGGACAGTGCTCACGATATCGATATAAAAGTTTTCTTTTTTGATACTGTTTTTAATATACGCTGTATATTCGTCCCTCATAAGCTTTTACGCTCATCCTAACGTGGCGGCAATAACGGCTTTGATAGTATGCATGCGGTTCTCGGCTTCGTCAAATACAACATCGGAATATTTCTGGAACACTTCGTCGGTAACCTCCATATCCGTAAGATTGAAGCGTTCCCCCATTTCCCGTCCGATCTCGGTCTTAAGATCGTGGAAGGAAGGCAGGCAGTGCAGGAAAATTGCATTTTCAGACGCATTATTCATTATATCCATGGTGACCTTATAGGGGGTGAGATCCCTTATTCTCTCCTCCCATACCTCTTCCGGCTCTCCCATGGATACCCAGACATCCGTATATATGATATCAGCGTTTTTCGAGGCCTTCATAACATCTTCCTCGAGAGTTATGGTCCCGCCGGATCCGGCTGCAAAACCCATACATTCCTTTACAAGAGCCTCGTTCGGATGGTACTTTTTGGGGGCGCCCGCGACAAAATCCATTCCGAGCTTTGAGCAGGCTATCATAAGCGAATTCCCCATGTTATACCTGGCATCGCCCAGATATACGAGCTTAAGCCCTGACAGCTTTCCGAACTGCTCCCTTATAGTCAGCATATCCGCAAGCATCTGCGTCGGATGATATTCGTTGGTAAGCCCGTTCCATACGGGGACCCCGGCGTATTTTGCCAGCTCCTCGACGATCTCCTGCCCGTATCCCCTGTATTCTATGCCGTCATACATCCTGCCGAGGACTTTCGCGGTATCCGCAATGCTTTCCTTTTTGCCCATCTGGGATGCCCTGGGGTCCAGATAAGTCGTCCCGATCCCCATATCATGGGCGGCAACCTCGAAGGAGCATCTTGTCCTCGTGCTCGTTTTTTCAAAGATCAGCGCAATATTCCTGCCCTGATACATCCTGTCGAAAATACCCTTTTTCTTTTTTTCCTTAAGCTCCGCCGCAAGATCCAGAAACTCAAGGATCTCCTCCCTCGTAAAATCCTTAAGCGTTAAAAAATTCCTGCCCTTTAAACTCATATTGCCTCCCGTCCTTATAAACCGGGCAGGGAAGATGAAACCGCGCCCTGCCCGTCCGCGAACCGGCGGTCAGCGCCGTTTACATATTCCTTTCGCCGGCCCTGCGATACAAAAAGGGTGACCGAGCCTCTCAGTCACCCCGAAAATTCTCGTGATTATTATATTTTACCAAAAAACATGATTTCCGACAACTATTCCGAGATGTCCGGAATTAACATTCCTGAAGGAAGTGGCATTCCCTATGTAAGAAACACCGGACATGGCTTCGGCAGCCGCCTGAAGGCAGCTCGCAGAAGGACCGCTTGCATAGACCTGGGCGACCTTACCGCTTCCCGCCGGTCCGAACTGGGCCTTCGCATATATGACCGAATATATGCTGGAGCCGTATCGGCCGGTCCTTAACCTGTTCATTACCACATCTCCGATCGCCACCTGGCCTTCGTGGACCTCGTTTCCTCCCTCGCACTGAATGAGAGCAGCAAGCAGCCTGACATCATCGATATTTGAGGGATCAAGACCCGGCGCGGGACTTTTGGCAGGTGCTTCCGAACTGTCTTTTTCGGTTTTTTCGCTTTTTTCGGCAGATGCCATTTCTCTGGAAGCCGCCTCTTCAAATGCCTTTGTCTCTTCCTCTCTCTTCCTTATCACATCCATACTCTCGCCATAAGGAAGCTCTTCTGATATGTCTACATATCTTGAAGCCACATAGCATTCCGTTCCGTCGGAATACTCTGCTTTGATCCAGTCACCGAGCTTCTCAACAGCCGTGATCTTATCGCCCACAGCAAGCAGCCCCAGAACCGTGGCTTCCTCATTAGGCTCGGTCCTCACCCTCAGACATGAGGTGTTGGAAGTAGCTATCATATCGACCGCGGTGCGGGCAAGCTCCTTTGCCTCATCACCGAAAAGAAGATAATCATTGCTTACATATCCGGTGACAGACCCTGTTTTGAGCTTTGTCCAGCCATCCAGACGTTCAAGGATCTCGCCCCCGCATTCTTTATACAGTTTTCCGATAATGCTTGAATCCTCTGAAGGCTCCTCCCTGATATTCACGGCCTCCATCACATTCGCCATAGCCAGCCTGTCATAGCTTATCCCGGCCACAGCCCCTCCGTCTCCGTCTTCGTTTTCCCCTTGCGAAGCGGAAACCACTATCTTTGGTTCCACCGTTTCTGTCTCGACATTAAGCTCGACAGTCGGCATAGTCTTATTAATTTTGGAATTCGCTATCGAAACGGCAGTCTTAATACCTTCTTTCGTATGCTTTGCCGTTTTAGCAGCGTAAACCATATG
This sequence comes from Lachnospiraceae bacterium, assembly GCA_024684065.1. The sequence continues at coordinate 23,104 of JAIKXO010000146.1, read as the reverse complement.
CATACTCCCCAAAACACCTGCGATCAAAGCAATACCAAGAATGACCGCGGTCCCCGTATGCATTAGTTTTTTCATTTTACGCTCCTATACAATTTCCTCCATAAATGCCAATATAATAAGGTTAATATGAATCTGTTACAAAAATGTTACATTACAGCGCTATTCTAACAAATCCCAGTAATTTTGTCAAATTTCGCGGATCCCGGGACGAATTTTTGTTTTGATCTTTATGGCAACTTATGCTTGACATTATGCCCTGTTTTGGTAGAATTAAGGGCGTTTCATGACCGACAGTTCATTTGTACCTTCCTGTCGTTAAATAAAACCGGGACTGTTTTTTATTGCAAAAATCCTGTTCAGATTTTCTGAAAGCATATCCGGAAAAGCTCCGGGTCTTTAACATTTTCACGCACATTTCAAACGCAGACGGTGCCTGAAAATCCTGTTTTCCTGCAATATACAGCCATTCCCGGATCTACTCGGATATAACATTTACAAAGTAATGATCCGGTCCGTAAAACAGACCGGACTCATTCGATATTTGCTAAAGCAAATGTCGAACCGGACCGGCATAAACTGATGTTTATGCAAAGGCACACGCTTTGCTTCGCAAACCGGTGCAGTCAAGGAGGCTGTATGCTTGAAAAAAAGAACGTATCTTTGCTTTTTCTGATATTGACGGCTATATATATAACCTGTCTTTTGCTTTCAAACCTGGTCGCAGGAAAAATGTGGGCCCTGACTCAAAGCATCACGCTCCCTGCGGCTGTAATACTTTTTCCGGTCACATATATTCTCGGAGATGTTTTCACGGAAGTATACGGCTTTAAAAACACAAGGATCATTATATGGCTTGGATTCTTTTTGAGCTTTTTTGCCGTCGCGGTCTATATGCTTACCGTCGCCCTTCCGTTTCCGGACTTTTGGGAGAACCAGGAGGCCTACGCCATTGTCCTTGGAACAACTCCCCGTGTGGCGATTGCATCCTTTACCGGCTATCTTTTCGGCGAATTCTCCAATTCCATCCTTCTTTCAAAGCTTAAGATCGCCACAAAGGGGAGGAAGCTATGGCTTCGGACTATCCTTTCCACATTGGTCGGAGAGGGCTTTGACTCTGTTATTTTTATAACCATCTCCTTTTTCGGAACCATGGATAACAGTACGCTTCTGAGAATGATACTGTTCCAGTACCTTTTCAAGGTGCTCTATGAAACAATATTTACACCGGTGACCTATGCGATCGTCAATTTTATTAAAAATAAAGAAGCTTTGGATACCTACGATTATGATGTCAAATATAAGATCATCGGAGACTGAGAGGAAAGTCTGACAGTATTCGACTTTCAAACCTGATCGGCGGGTCAGATACGAACCCGGATAGATCCGGCCCGTGCCTGACAATGGAGGACAAAAATGAGAGAAAAAGAGAACCTGACGCTGCTTGGAAACAACAAAACAGAATACAGAACGGATTATGCCCCGGAGGTTCTGGAAAAATTCAGCAACAAGCATCCTGACAATGATTATTTCGTAAAATTCAACTGCCCGGAATTCACAACGCTCTGTCCTATTACCGGCCAGCCGGATTTTGGCAGGATAACCATCTCTTATGTGCCTGAAGAATATTTGGTAGAGAGCAAATCCCTTAAGCTCTATCTGTTTTCCTTCCGAAACCACGGAGATTTCCATGAGGATGTGGCTAACATCATCATGAAGGATCTGATAAAGCTGCTTTCCCCGAAGTATATAGAGGTCTGGGGGCGCTTTATGCCCAGGGGAGGAATATCCATAGACCCGTACTGCAATTACGGAAAACCGGGGACTTACTGGGAAAGCGTAGCCCATGAAAGACTTACAAAGCACGATATGTTCCCTTCCCCTGAGGATGGCAGTTTTTATCGCTGATAAAAACCTTCATTCTCCTTAACTCTTACCCGGACAGGCAGCAGGTAACGGACTGCCTCTTTTTCTGCTGTCTTATATAAAAATTCCGTTTTAAACCCCAAACGATATCTTTTTCCTTTTGGATAATTAGTATATAATGATGTGAGGGTCAGTTCGTTTACAGTCCGGTATTGTTATTGTTTTTGGAAGATCAGTGATCGTATCTTGTGATAACATCCGCCGTTTACCGGTAAAGCTTTATAAACGCAGTTTCCGGTACAAAAACGGTCCGGATCGAAAACAGGTGCGTTTTGTTTTCGGTAATAATTTATTTCACAAACATATTCTGCCCTACTACAATACAAAGGAGATAAGATATGCCGTTTTTAGCAGGTTTCATGGTTCCGCACCCCCCTCTTGCCGTACACGAAGTCGGAAAGGGGGATGAGAAAAAAATACAGGCGACTCTTGATGCTTTTGACAGGGTAGCGGAAAGGATAGCTTCTCTTAAACCGGATACGATAATCCTTACATCTCCCCACAGTGTGATGTATTCCGATTATTTTCATGTTTCCCCCGGGGGAAGCGCATACGGCAATTTCGCAAACTTCAATGTTCCGGAAGTCGAATTCGACGTAAAATACGACGGAGAATTTGCCCTTACCTTAAACGGAAGAGCAGATAAGGCAGGATTTCCGGCAGGGATCTATGGCGAACGCGATAAGCGCCTCGATCACGGAACCATGGTCCCTCTTTATTTTATCAATAAACGCTATACCGGCTATAAGCTTGTAAGGATAGGTCTTTCGGGGCTTTCGCTTGAGACCCATTATAATTTCGGGAAGCTTATCCGAAGCGTAAACGACCAGCTCGGCAGGAGATCCGTATTCATAGCAAGCGGAGATCTTTCCCATTGCCAGAAAGAGGACGGGCCTTACGGCTATAAAAAGGAAGGGCCCGAATATGACGAAAAGCTGATGGACGTCATGGGACGTGCCGCTTTCAGGGAGCTTTTACAGTTTAACGAGATTTTCCTTCATAAGAGCGAGGAATGCGGCCATCGCTCCTTTGCCATAATGGGCGGGGCCTTTGACAGCGTTTCCGTTACACCGGAGATCCTTTCCCACGAAGCCACCTTCGGGGTAGGATACGGAATAGGGATCTTTACACCAAAAGCGGCTGACTTCGGGGCGCAGGAAATAGCCGATTCCCGAAAAAGCAATGATGCCCTTGTAAATCTTGCAAAGAAAACAATAAATACCTATATAGAATCGGGAAACACCCCTAAGCCGGAGTTTGATGACAGGGAGCTGGAAAAAAGAGCCGGGGCTTTTGTGTCGATCCATGAGTTTGGAATGCTCAGAGGCTGTATAGGAACTATTTCCGCTGTTTATGATAATCTTGCGCAGGAGATAATCGGGAATGCGGTCTCTGCCTCCACGAAGGATCCCCGTTTTTCCGCAATTACTCCCGATGAACTGTCGGACCTTGAAATAAACGTTGACGTGCTTTCTGATTCAGAACCGATCTCCTCGATGGACGAGCTTGATGTAAAGCGCTATGGAGTCATCGTGGAAAACGGATACAGACGGGGACTGCTTCTCCCTGATTTAGAAGGGGTAGACACAGTGGAGGAACAGGTCAGGATCGCGCGAAAGAAAGCAGGGATAGGTCCGAATGAAGATGTTAAAATGTACCGCTTTGAGGTGGTGAGGCATGTCTGAACCGATAATCTGTGAAATCTGTGAAAGACATTGCCGTCTTCTGGAGGGAGCGTCAGGCTTCTGCAAGGCACGTAAAAACACGGGCGGGAAAAATACTCCCGTCAATTACGGGATCATATCCGGCCTGGCACTTGACCCGATCGAAAAAAAGCCCCTAAAGAACTTCTTTCCGGGAAGCATGATCCTGTCTGTGGGCGGCTTTGGCTGTAATCTTCTCTGCCCGTTCTGCCAGAACCACGCAATTTCCCAGATCGGAAAGGACCAGGCCTCTTATTATGAGGAAGCATCGCCTGAAGATCTGTTAAACACTGCGCTTTCTTTAAAGAACAGGGGCAATATAGGGATAGCTTTTACCTATAACGAACCCCTGATCTCCTATGAGTATGTCCGTGATACAGCCAGGTTGTTTAAGGAAAACGGGTTGAAGACGGTACTGGTCACGAACGGAAGCGTAAGCCTTAATATCCTGTCAGAGGTCCTTCCTTTTGTGGATGCGATGAACATCGATCTGAAAGGTTTTACCGACAAAGCTTACGATTTTATCTCGGGATCTCTTAAGCAGACCATGGACTTTATCAAAGCTTCCGCAGAAAAAGCACATGTGGAGATCACGTCTTTGATCGTTCCCGGAATGAATGATTCGTTATCTGAAATGAAAGAAGAAGCTGAATGGATATCCAAAATATCACCTGACATTCCTCTGCATATCACCCGCTTCTTTCCTATGTACAAAATGAATTCTATTGCTCCTACCGATACAGATCTGCTTTTCAGACTGAAGGACATCGCGCTTGAATATCTGAAATATGTTTATGTAGGAAACGTATAGCTGAAAAAACACTTAAAAGCTCTTTTCTTTTTTCTTACAAGGATCAGCTTACCTTGTATCTTGTCTTCTGGGCATCTCTTTCATTATCCACCTTTTCTATTGACGCCCCGAGCCCTTTAAGCTTTATATGAAAATCCTCATAGCCTCTTTCTATATATAATATATCATCCACAGTAGAATCGCCTTCAGCAGCCAGCGCCGCAAGCACCAATGCCGCCCCCGCTCTCAGATCCGGTGCCTGAAGGGCTGCCCCTGTCAGCCTGTGTACGCCCTCCACTATGGCAGAGTTACCTTCAACCTTTATCTGGGCACCCATTTTTATAAGCTCATCCACATACTTGAACCGGCTTTCAAAGATACTCTCGGTAACCACACTGGTTCCTTCGCTGATAGAGAGCGCAGCCACTATCTGCGGCTGCATATCCGTCGGAAATCCGGGATAAGGCAGGGTCTTGACGTGGGTCTTATTTAATCTTCTGGCCGCCACTACCCTCAGCATATCATCAAATTCCTCTATCTCGCAGCCCATCTCTATAAGCTTTGCGCTTATGGATTCAAGGTGCTTTGGGATGACGTTTTTGATCATGATATCGCCCTTGGTGATGGCCGCGGCAAACATAAACGTTCCCGCCTCTATCTGGTCCGGGATGATGGAATATGTAGTCCCATGGAGCTTCGGCGTTCCCTTTATCCTTATGATGTCCGTACCTGCTCCCTTGATATTGGCTCCCATGCTGTTTAAAAAGTTGGCAACATCTACGACATGAGGCTCCTTGGCGGCATTCTCAAGGGTAGTCTTTCCCTCGGCTAACACCGCGGCAAGCATGATGTTTATGGTCGCGCCTACGGTAACGACATCCAGGTAAATATGGCTTCCGGTAAGCTTTTCGGCTTCAACGGAAATACGGCCGTGGGATATGCTCACATTCGCTCCCAGAGCCTTAAATCCTTTTCTGTGCTGATCTATAGGTCTTGAACCTATTTCACAGCCTCCGGGAAGAGCAACCGACGCCTTCTTATATTTTCCCAACAATGCACCGAGCATATAATAGGAAGCTCTTATTTTTTTAATATAGCTGGATTCTACAGTAAGAGAATTGATCGCGCCTGAATTGATCTTTACGGTATGTCTGTCCTTTCGTTCAATGACGACGCCAATGCTCTCCATTGCCTGGATAAGAACATTCGTATCGCTGACGTCCGGAAGATTTTCTATTATGACCGGCTCGTCTGTCATAAGAGAAGCTGCAAGTATTCCAAGCGCGGCATTTTTTGCGCCGCAGATATCAACCTCTCCAACGAGCGGATTTCCCCCGCTAATGATATATTGTTCCACGTTCCCACACCCTTATAAATATTTTAACCTGTTATGGTCTCATATTCCCCAATACGGCAAAAATCCCTGTCCATCAGGTTTTTACGGCCGAAAACATGTGTTTTTTACATGTTCGGGCAATAACGGATCTGCGTAAATAAATCCTGTCATTACTGCAAAATTCTGATTAACCGGTATTTCTGCAACCCCATACAAAAAAGATTATATTACAGAGGTCAGGATTTGTAAACGACTAAACGGGAAGAGGTCAAAAAAAATAAAAAGTCCTGTCGCCAAATATGAGCTCGCTGCACGGATCCAGCCTTTCCGGATGATCCTTTTTTACCTCCTTTCCGTTTATATAGGTTCCGTTCAGGGAACCAAGGTCTCTTATGTAATAGCAGCCGTCTTCAATAAAAATTTCCGCATGCCTCCTGCTTACCGCCTTTGACCTGACCATCCCGTCACAAGCCTCGGATTTTCCTATCAAAAAAGGGAATATATTAAGTATCATCCTGTCTCCCATCCCTTCTCTATCATCGGAAAGAAAATGCAGGCTCTTATTTCTTCCCTTTTGAAAGGCGATCCTTTCCTTTTCAGCCACGGATCTGTCCTCAGCGGGGTGATAAAGTCCGGTTTTCAGTCTTCTCACCTTATAATCTCTATTTACGCAAAGAGCCGGGATCAGAATAAGCACCGCACCTGTCAGTGCCGTAAAAATAATCACTGCCCTGCTGTTTGCATCGATAAATCTGCTTATCTGATACGGTTTATATATAAGGACGGAAAGCACCCCTGTCATCAGAAGCAACAGACATAAGAAACATATCACATATACCTTTTTGGGCACTTCTTTTTCATCTGTCCCTTCCTCATCAGATACCGGTTCTCCCCGCCTATCATAATTCCTGCGTCTTTCAGTATCTTTAAGAGAGTTACTGCCTGCAGATCTGAAGCTTATTTCGATGCTTTCATCTCTTCTTTTATCTTCATCAGTCTTTTCCCGTATCCGGGGCTCTCTGTCATAAGCCTTTTCAACGATATTTAAGTCTGCCTTACTGCTGCCTCTGCTCCTTTCATTAAGTCCTTCCCCGGTATCAGCCCCACTGTTATACCCTTTTTTCTTCTCAAGAAAAATTTCTGTCGAATAATTCCCCGCATATACTCTCTTATAAAATCCATATGCCGCTTCAACCGCCTCGTCATCCCTGTGATCGGTGTGCTGTATGATATAATCGGCCAGATCTCTCATGGAAGCGGAGATTTCTTCCTTATAGCCCGGAAAGAAGATAAAATCGACTTTTTTCTCAAGCATATCCATATATATGAGTTCAGGGTCGATCACAAGACCTGATGTATCTAACAGATATTCCCTGAGGCTTCTATGGACAACCGAAAGTCCCTTAAAAAGAGCCAGCAGTTCATCTGAATTCATCTCTTTTTTCAGGTATAGCTCGCTAAGACTCTGTTTTCCCGATATATTAAACGCAAGACTGCTCGTGCCGCCTCTGTTTTGAATATCAAATTTCAACAGGCCTTCAATATCATTCTCACAAAGCATCGATATCTCATAAGTATATTGTTCGGTTCCCTCAAGTCCCAGATAAAGTACCCTCCCGCTTAGCTCATCTGAAACCTCCTTCAGTAACAATAGCTTACACCCCATTTTCTGCTCAGACGGATATGTTCTGCCGGATCCTCAAGACTTCCCGATGCCATAATCGAGTATTCCGGATATCTGCTCCCCGTCAAGAGCCCTGCAATACCTGAAAGCCTCATGTTTCCCCTGAGATCAGTCCGAATATATCTATAAGTAACCTCTATATTTGTATCTATATCTGTAAATCCGGTAGTCTTTACACCGATAACCTCGTCTGCCGCTTCTTCGGCAAGGCTATAGGATAAGGCTTCGTCGTTTCCTCTTTCCGCCCTGAGAGCAGAAGAAAACCCCGCTTTAAGCATCATACATTTATCATGCTCATAAAACGCAATATAAATAACAAAAATGATCGAAGCGAGAATAAGAGGCATTATGAGAGAAGCTTCCACGGTAACGCTTCCCTGCTTATAAAAAGTATCATTTTTTTTATTATTCATAGGACTTAAGGTAATATGATCAAGTAACTCTCATGCAATAAGAACTATAAGCAACACCATAAAAAAGATAATAATACAAAAGGAATAAAAGGCAGATGATCCGTGTTTTTCTCTGGATTTATGATCAACAATGCTATACCCAACATTGAGGAGATCACAAGACTGACGATCAGAATATACATGCATTTCCCAATACCCAGCATAATACCCAGGGCTATGAAAATATATGCATCCCCTTCCCCGACCGCTCCCTGCGAAAGCCTGCTTAACACAAGTAAAACGATACCGGGAGCTGCTCCGGACACTAAAGATCCGATATCTTTTCCTTCTGTAAAAAAACCTGCCGCAAGAGAAAGGACAACTGCCCCTGCGACTGATATAAGAGAGACAAGCCTCATCTTCAGGTCAGTATAACTATTATATGATAGAAGCATAAGAGCCAGGATCTTCTGGAACATCATGGAGCCGCACCGCACCTTGAACAGGCCCTGAGGCCCTTTTTTACCGCCTCGGAAAGCCTTATGGAACTGACTGTCCTTTTAAGCCCCGAACAGTTCAGGCTGTTATGATATCTGTCACCGTTCGCCGGAACATAAATCTTCCTGTCTCCCTTCTTAGCATGGCATATTTCACAGGGTTTATACCTGCCTCCGTATATATTTCTAAGACTGTCCACCGCTTTCCCGGTCGTCTCCATGATCGAAAGCTTAATGTGGGAACACATAAGGTTTTTATGATAAACGGCTCCGTTCTTTGCGACATATACCCAGGCATCCTCAGTTTCCGAAAAACCGCCGTAAAGTCCCTGTTCATATCCTATCCAGGTATGCATAAGCCTTCTTTGGGACATTTGAATGTTTGTTATCCCGAAAACATCGAAATTTGGCTTAAAAACATAATCTGCCTGAAGTATTATTATTTCTCTGTTGTGTATATCACTTTGTCCGAAATCAATTCCGTTTTTCCCGCCTTCTACAGGAAACTCTTTCACGCTCTCCGACAAAACAGACACAATATCGGATTCTATGGCATCTCCGCTCAGGTCACCTGAATCGTAAGCTCTTATACATAGTTTTTTAGCCTCGATATCAAGCGCCCTCTCCATCCCCATATAGAAGCCAAGCATTGAAAAAAGATCTATAACGGCAAACATTCCGAACAGAAAAATAGGCAGCACCATGGCCGTTTCGATCGTTATACTTCCGTTTCTGTAGCCGGACAGAGTAAGAAGGCCTGTCAAAAACGTTTTTATTTTCTTAAACATACCGGAAATAAAGATGTATTTAACCGGCCTTCTGTCTCTATTAAAAACAGGAAAACCTCTGCGAATCACTTTCTACCAACGCTCCGCCTGCATGACTTTGTAAATTCAAATTGTAGTTAATATCGGTGCTTCCTTCAGCTCCTGTTTTCGGCAATGATCAGTATCCATAAGATCTTTTTATTGTCTTTTCATATCCGGACACGCTTGAAAAGCTGCTCTGTGCCTCAACATATTCAACAAGGCTGTCGATCCTGAAACTGTCATTCTCGATCCTCTGCATATATATTTCCACTATGTCCATAAATCTGTTTTTCAGGTCGCCTAAGTCACATTTATAGAGCATAAGCCCGAGATATTCCTTATATGAAAGCCCCGTACCGCCTCCTTCTCCCAGATATTCGGTAAATGAATCAAGTTCTTCAAGAGGAAGGATAAACCGGCTCCTCGATGCGTTCATATCACATTTTCCGCCGCAGAAAAGCCTGTTTACTTCAATAAGTGACTCTGCATACGCCCATGCATAGATAATGGCTTCACCAAGAAGGCTCTTTGCTCTCTCATCTTCCTCCTGTAAACATGAGAGTACCATTCCCTCAACCTCACAAAGCATATCCGGACTGTTCATGATCAGCATCAGATTGATCTCTTCTCTGTGGGACATCAGCCTGTCAAAGACAGCCTTAAGGTTTTCTTTATCTGAAAAATTCCCGGAAATAAGATATTCAAGCTCGCAGGTAAGGGCCTGGTCTCCGACGGCTTCTGTATAGCATCCGAGTTTCTGCAGGAGATATTCTATGAATATCTCCTGAGATTCAGCGCTTTTTGGCATATGATAAGCATATACACCCCTGCTCAGCTCTCTTTTTGACGGAACATCAGTGTATTCGAAACTGTACAGCGCCCCGGATGTACCCTGAAGGAGAAGAAAGCTGCTGTCCTCAGCCTGATCCCTTATCCTCATTGAAGGATTGTCCCACAGATCATATCCGTATAACTCGGAAAGTCTGTCATCCCATTCGCTGAAAAACCTTCTTCCCATATCATCTGCATTAAAATCTTCACGATCATCTCTGATCCCCGGCAGATATTTTAATTCTCCGTATTCTTTCATAAATCGTACAGCCTGCTCCATAATTATTTCCCCATCACCATCGCTTGCCAGCCTGCATTCTCTGATCTTAGTATCCACAAGTGAGAGGCCTAAAAACGATCTGCTCCCCTTATCCGAGATATTTTCAGAAATATATGCGGATAAGTGCTCTGAAAGCCTGTCTATATCCCCTTCCGACTCTTTATATCCGGTATCTATGAATAAAAGGTCAAACCTCTTATACAGCTGCTGGCTGTATTCCGAAAAACAGGAGCACAGCGCCTCATCCATGGCAAGTTCAATCTTAAGCCTGAGAGCCTCAAGCCTTACATCTTCTTCCAGAATAAGTATCGCAGAAAGGATCACCGACAGAAGGAGAGCCAGAAATACAGATATTTCTCCGCTTTCATGCCTGTATGTTCCAAATACCTTATTAATGACTTTAAACAGCCGCACTGTCGGTGGTTATCCTTGCAAAGATCCCGTTAATCAGGGTGGTAAGCTGATCCCTGAAGATGACCACAAGGCCTATAAGGACAACCAGGATCAGGATCATCTCTACCGTTCCTATCGCTTCCTCCTCTCTGAGAAAATTTTTAATACCGTTGATTATTTTTGTCATTTTCCTTCACCCCTTTCGTATTCATCAGTTCGTTTTTACCGTCTGCATATATCTTCCTTAAGAGCTGTTTCGAAACCGGTTTGTTTACATTAAACTTTTCATCCTTATACCCAACATTCAGACATTTACATCCTGAAAGCAAGAAAAGCAGGTATCATTATTACTATGATCACAACTAACAGCATTAAGAACATCGGAAGCAAAAGTTTGGTCCCGGCCCGCTCTGAAAGCTCTCTTGCCCTGTTCTTTCTTTCCAGAAAAGCCTTACTTAACTCGTCCGAAAGCAGTGACCCGATATCGCTTTTTCCCTTTATTACCGCCTGTTCCATGAGATTTACAAGCTGTCTGTATTTCTGGATCGCACACCTCTGTGCAAAGTCTTCATAGGCAGCTATTTCACCTATTCCCTCTTCCATCTTCTTTCTTGTCTTAAGCATTTCCTCATAGACATATCTGTTTTCAGTATCCTTTCGCTTTCCCTTTTTTTCTTCATAATCTCTACACAACTTTATAAAAATTCCTTTGGTTGTCATGCCGACACTGTAGAAGAGGGCAAATTTATTTACTATCATCGGATAGTCCGAACACATCTGCTCATCCCTTAGTTTCGAAACATTTTTAAGTTCCTCATCCTTCTTTTTATACAACAGAACCGCAATGATAAGGCCCAGGCCGAAGAATATCAAGCTTTCACAGGATACAGGTTCCTCATATATTACCCGTGAACCGGAAAGCTCAGTAGGTAGCTCAATGAAATCCTTTTCTCTGGTAATCTCATCCTGATTTGTTATTTCCGCTTTTAATGAATCAAAAAACGTTTCTGTCGTATCAGAGATTTCCGGATAAACCCTCACATAAAAGCTTATCTCTGAGGAATAGTCTTCATATTTTAGGTCCATCAAAACCTTTACCGCCACCCCGTCGTATGCGTCCTCTCTCTGTAAAAGCCTCGCCTGGTTTATCTCTCCGGATGATGTAAGTATCGAAGGATTATCCGTCTTATAGCTTATGGTAAAAGGAAAGCCTTCTATGGAGCTCTTTAGATCAAGGTTTTTTTCGATATGGTCTGCCGATGTATTGTTCTTAAGCAGTATTGCCGGTATCTGAGGTTCTATCTCGCTAACCATCTGATCAAGGATTTCGTTGCTGTATCGCTTTTCACTGACAGTTACGGAGAGCTTTTCTTTGTCTCCCGAAGATATCTGTCTGGCCCAGAGATCGACTTTTCTTGTGTTTCCCAGATAGCCCTCTCTTTTTAACATTCTGTTGTCGATAAGCTCATGCTCGTTAAGCTCCTTAAGCTCCACTAACGAGGCTAAAATACTGCTTATAAACAATATCGTAATGAACCTTGAGATCTTTTTTCTGTAAAACATGTCCGTCTGTCGTTTCAGATCATATCCCGTGCATATTTTTTTCATGTCTGAAAGCACTTCCTGCGAATATATCTGCCTGAAAAACTGCCTTCCGGAACCTGCAGGGTTCTTCTTAATATATAAAAACAAAGCGATGCAGATTATCATCACTGCAATATAAACTGCCAACATTTTTTCCTCCGGGATCATTCACGGGCCGGATATATCCGGATCCGTATCTGATCCGCCAATCAGGTTTGAAAGTCTTCGACTTTCAGACTTACACCTCGATAGCAGCTATCCTCTCAGACAGGAAATATGAAAATCCATAAATCACAAGGCAAACGCTCATTGACGCTATTCCCACAGGATTATGGTAAAGCACATTCATAAAGCTCCCTGTGCTGAATCTCAGATAAAAAATGATAATTAACGGGATTATACCCATGATCTTCTGCTCGAACCTTTTTCCGCTTAACAGAACCTCTATCTCCCGTTCCGTTTCGTCCTTTTCCCTCATGATATTTACCGTATGAGTTATCATTTTGGAAAAATCGCCGCCATTTCTTTTGGCTATGGAAAAGATTTCCGAAAAATCCTTTATTTCTTCTATATCAGTCCGAAAAGAAAAATCCGAAAGCACCTTCTCTATGGAGTTTCCAAGTTCAGTCTGCCTTAACAGCTCCTTAAGTTCCTCACAGATAATGCTGTCTTCCCCATAAAGATTTATCATATCCTTATGAGCCTCAATAAATGAATTCTCTATTGAATATCCGGCGCTTAAAGCAGTGGAAACGGACAGGATCATATCCTTGAATTCCTTCACAAGCTCTTTTTTTCTGCCTGCTATAAGTTCTTTTCTTTTTTTCTTTAGAAAAATACCGGAAAACGGTATCAGAATAAAAAATGCCCAGATAGAATCGTAAAACAGATATGCCGAAATACCGGCAATAAGACAATATTCCAAAAAAAACCTGGCAGCCTCAGTCGGCTTTAATCTGTATATCCCATAATTCATAGGGATATCCCTGCTCTTTGCAACTTATCTCTGTGGATAAGCTCATTCTCTTTGATCATCATTCCCGCTACTCTCCCATTTTTTTCACCCTCCTCCCTGAATGTATACAATACCTGAGTCGATATGTCCTTTCCATCATATCCGGTCACCTCGATCACTTCTAAAAGATGCCTGCTCTTATCCCTCAACCGTCCAAGCTGGATAATGATATCTATCCCTGATGCCATCTGGCTTCTTATGGCGGCTATCGGTACCTCCGTAGACATAAGCATCATTGCTTCCAGCCTCGAGAGCGCGTCTTTTGCGCTGTTAGCGTGTATTGTTGATAAGGAGCCGTCCATTCCTACATTCATGGCCTGAAGCATATCTATCGCTTCCTCGCCCCTGACCTCTCCGACCACCACCCTGTCGGGGCGCATCCTCAGTGACGCCTTGATAAGATCCCTTATTGTGATGGGTTTCACCCCCTCCACGTTGGCATTTCTGGTCTCAAGACTCACCAGATTGCTAATCCCCCTTATCTGGAGCTCCGCGCTGTCCTCGATCGTAATGATCCTTTCGGTCTTTGGTATGTAACCTGACAGTATGTTCAAAAAGGTAGTCTTTCCGGATCCGGTCCCGCCGCTTATTATCAGATTATATTTTGCGGCAACAAGCTTTTTCAGGAAAATAAGGACTTCCTCGGTAACTGACCCTGTTTCGATAAGCCTTCTGTCGCTTATAGGCTCCCTGGGAAATCTTCTTATAGTAAGTATAGGCCCGTTAACCGCCACGGGTTCTAACACAACATTGACCCTTGCTCCGTCGGGCAGCCTTGCATCGACTATCGGAGACGCTGTATTGACCGTCCGGTTTGCTCCCGCGGCTATCTGCTGAATGATGTCCTCAAGCCTCTCTTTTGAAGAAAAAGCCTTGCCGCTGTCGATAAGCCTTCCGTCCTTTTCTATAAAAATACTGTGCAGGCCGTTTACCATTATTTCGGTCACCGCTTCATCATCCATGAAGCTCTGCAGCACATCAAGCCGCCTGATGGAATTGAAGATCTCTGTTTTCTGCTCTTTCTCGTTTGTCAGCTTAAGCCCCTTTTTCCTGCGCCGTTCATCAAACACCTCGTCGATAAGCTTGACCACGCTTTCATCATCTATTACAGGAAGAAGCTCTAACTCCCTTCTAACCTGCTCTTTTATCTCCTTCACCTCTTCCTCTAAGCTATGAACGGCTCTCTCTCCATCGTTTCCGTTCATACTGCCCGGCTCTTTATACAAAACAGCTTTTTCTCCGCTGCCTTTATATATGACCGGACTTTCTATTCCTGAAGAAATATTCTTTGAAGTCCGGTCGGCAGAGATTCCTCTGTATGAAGAAACATCCGGCGCATGCTCTTTTAAGTATGAGGAACTCCTGTCTATAAAAGTATCATCCTCTAAAGCCCCCGGCTTCTGTTCTTCAAAGACCGAAGCTCTTATCTTTGCGGCAGATTTATATTTATAGATATAACAGATATCATTAAAGATCCATCCGTCATGCTCCTTTTTTACTGTCAGGCAGCAGGTTTTTGTGCATTTAAGCCTGTTTTCTTCCCCACAGTCAAAAAGCCTCCTTAAAAATGCTTCTTCAAGGATAAACATCCTTTCTTCCGATCCATTTTCCACCCCTTCAAGACACTCCATAAACCTGTCATATTCATTAAAAACAGAAATATCACGGTCTCCGCAGCTTCTCATGTAATCGGAAAGCCTGAGTATATAATTCTCCTCTTCACCGCAAATATAGATTTTCATAAAATAATATCAGGTATGATCCCAAATACATAAGATGCAACTCCAAGAAAGGTAGGCACGGCAAACCTTATCTTATGAAGACCTGTAGATTTATCAAAAAAGACGATCTTTACCGCTCCGATAACAGCTCCCAGTACAAATGAGGCAGCCATGATAATGGCTATGTCCTTTGGCCCGGTTATTGCTCCTATCATGGCAAAAAGCTTCAGATCACCAGCGCCGAAAAGCCTGAATCTGTAAAATACCGCCATTGAAAGGAGGGGGATACAAAGCCCCAGCATAGAATATAGGAGGCCCTGTATCCCATAAGAGTGAATAAAAAAGATATTCCCCGCCAAAACCCCGACTATAATAAGATGATTTTTTACCTTATAAGAATAAATATCCATTATGGCCGCCAAAAGACAGAGACCTAACAGTACAATCAGCCTTGCTTCCACTGTCGTTCCTTTCCCGTTCGAATAAACCTGAAATAAAAAGAAAAAAGTATGTTAAAGAATAATCTGAAATGATTTTAAATGAAGCAGTGACCCTGCTCTATTTGAGATCGTGAGATGATTATATGAGTTAAAATCCCATTTGTCCATAGCTTTTACAAAGGTTTTTCATCTTTGTGAAAGTTATACAATATCATGCGTTATTAAAATCTCTGCTTCCTGCAGGGACACCTCTGTTTTTGTCAGATATGCACAAAGAAACAGGGAAAATTCCATGAAACGAGGAGCCGCCCTTGTTTCATCCACCGCAAAGCTTCACTACACCTTTATAATCGAATTTTTCCGCTGTTTCCATGAGGCTCTTCCAAAGGAGGACATCCCGGTCCGGTATCCTGAACCCCTCCATTTCCTGGAAGATCTCCTCTAACCTGTCACAGTCCATGTCATCGGCGGCAAGGCGCAGCTTCCTGTAAGCTTCCGCCATCAGTTCTGAGCTCGCAACGGGTTTATCGGAATCATCAGGATCGTTCTCTGTAAAGACCGGGGAAAGCAATTCCTTAAAACTCCTGTACTCTTCCAGAAACGCCGAATGGTTTTCACTAATATAAGCTATGTCCTCTTTCTTAGCGGCATTCTCCAGGTTCTGCGCTGTCTCGCTTAAATCAGCCGCCCCTATGATCCTTAAGGAGCTCTTTAACGCATGCACCTTGATCACATAATTCTTTATATCATTCTCAGAATAGAAATGCTCCAGCTCCTGTGCCCTATCATCAAGCGTATTATAAAAGAAATGAAGCAGCGAGATATACGCCTCTTCAGACCCGGCATTATGTATTCCGGCTTTTACATCGATCCTTCCCTGCTCGGACAGCATCGAAAACTCCGGAAGAATGCTTATGCCGCCGTCCTCTGTTATGTCCTTATTCTCCGTCATAACAGATTTTATGATCTTTTCCTGCGGCAGATACAAAAGCAGCGTTTTTTCAAGCCTGTCGGCATCTACCGGTTTTGTAAGGTAATCGTCAAATCCGGCCGAAATGTATATCTCCCGGGATCCCGATATCGCGTTTGCTGTCAGGCACACAGCAGGCGTTTTTGCATTCAGGCCGTCCGTCTGCCCCCTCAGCTCCTTCAGCGTCTCTATTCCGTCCTTTCCGGGCATCATATGGTCGAAAAAGATAATATCGTATTTCTCATCATGCGCAAGAGACAGGCCCGTATCGCCGTCCTCCGCCGTATCCACCTTCATCATGGTCTTCTTGATAAGGCTTTTAAATACAGTCAGATTCATGGGATTATCGTCCACAACCAGGACATGCGCATCCGGCGCCGTGAAGCTCTGCCTGTATTTCCGGTGCTGTGAGGGCTGATCCCTGTAAGGGGATTCATACTTCCCAAGCGCTTCCCAGCTTATGACTCTCTGTTTCAGGGTAAACGAAAATACAGATCCCTCTCCATACCGGCTTTCCACCTCCAGGGAAGATCCCATCATATCGAGAAGGTTTCTTGTAATGCTCAGCCCAAGGCCGGTCCCTTCGACATATCGGTTGCGGCCTTCCTCGATCCGCTCAAATTCCCGGAAGAGCTTTTCCATATCCTCTTTCCGAATGCCGATCCCGGTGTCCTCCACACTGACCTTCAGAAGCACCGCATCAGGGTCTTCCTCCACCTTTTCAAAACCCACCCTGAACGTCACGCTTCCTTCTTCCGTATATTTGACAGCATTTGTCAGAAGATTGGAGATGATCTGCTTTATCCGGATCTCATCGCCAAACAGCAGTTTCGGTGTATCACGGTCAAAATCCGTCTTTATGTGCAGGCTTTTTTTATCTGCCCATGTAAATATCATACACACCAGATCACCCAGAACCGATGACAGATCATAATTTACCGGAATTATATCGATCTTTCCCGATTCGATCTTTGAGAAATCCAGGACATCATTTATAAGGACAAGCAGGGTATTCCCGGCAGCTTTAATATTCTCCGAATAATCAAGGATCGCTTCGTCCTCCGACTCCCTGAGGATCATTTCATTCATGCCCAGTACGGTATTGATAGGAGTGCGGATCTCATGTGACATATTGGCAAGAAATGCGGATTTTGCCTGATTAGCGGCGATCGCCCTTTCCGCATCCCGTTCCCTTTTCTCCGTTTCAAGCTTCTTTCTGTTGGAATAGATCATGAATGTGACCATGATCGCAACAAAAACTACGGAAACGACAACGGTCAGGATCAAAGGGATCAGAAGCGAACGATACGCAGGAGTGGTATCGGTAACCGACATACAGATCCAGTCATTGTCAAGCTTTACGGCGTATACCATATATGCTTTCCCGTCATATTTAACCTGGAATGAATTGTCCTCGGCCGTCCGGTATCCATTAACCACTGCCTCTCCAAGCAGGTTAACCCCACCCAGATAATCCTTTCCCACCTGTCCTCGATCTGAATGAGCTATCACCTTATAATCACGATCAAGGATCATAATCTGCTCATATTCCCCTGTGGAAGACTCAATTACATTCTGCAGCTGGCTTAAGGACAGATCCATCGCTACAACGCTTCTGACATCGCAAAGCTCCCTGGCAAGCGTGATGATCATATTCCCGGTCTCTTCGTCAACATACGGATCCACAACAACTACCTTGCCCATTCCCGCCCGTGCATTAATGTACCAGGGCCTTTCAACCGGCACATATCCCTCATCCGGTTCCCATCCGGATCCATCCAGAAATGTATCGTTGAAATATCCGTAAACACCCGTGGAAACCTCCGGCAGGATATTGACAACAACCGAGCTCTGTTCAGAAAGGTATTTCAGAATATCCTCCGAAGACTGCCCTTTTATAAGCATATCATCCAGGGTATACGCCGTCAGGTCAATGAATTCGTCACTGATCGCTATATATCCGCCTATTTCCTTTACGGAGGCAGTCGCGTCCCGCTCGCACTCTATAATGATGCGTTCCTTCGTTGAATTGCGGAGCATGAAATAATAAGTGATGATGATTCCTACAAAAAAAACTATCATCAGCATAATAGAAATGACATCTCTCAAGAAATGTTTTACTTCGGTCTTTTTCATAAAACGACCTCTTTATTTAACGAACAATGGTTATATCCGATCCGAACCACTCATTTGAAATTTCGGCAAGCCTTCCGTCAGCTTTCATCTCAGAAAGAATCTCCTGTACCTTGTTTTTAAGGCTCATATCACCCTTCCTGAACGCGATCGCTATCTCTTCGTCCGAAAGGCTTCTCGGCAAAAGAACAAAATCCTCGCTGTCCTTTGCGACATGATAGACCACCATCGAATCTATGAATACAGAATCGAGCTCCTCAGACTTCAGTTCATCTAAGAGCATTAAAAAATCACCCTTTTCAATTACAGTAATATCAGGATAAACAGACACTTCCTTTATCACATCGCTGGTAGTCGATCCCGATTGAACCCCGATCTTTTTTCCTTTAAGATCATCAAGGCTTTTTATCGGACTGTTTTTCCTGACCACAAAGACCAATTCATTCTCAAGATAAGGCTCTGACAGCAGCATGCTCTCCTTACGGGAATCCGTTACAGACAACCCATTCCAGATACAGTCAATCTCTCCGGCATTTAACAGCTCTTCCTTTTTGTCCCAGTCGATAGGATGGCAGATAAGCTCGATTCCCAGCCTGCCGCACACCTCTTTAGCAAGATCGATATCAAAGCCTATGATCTCTCCGTCTTTATCCCTGTATCCCATTGGCGGAAAGTTTTCATCAAGCCCCAATACAAGCTCCCCTTTGTCAAGAACTCTTTGAAGAGATCCGTCTTTTTCTGATTCGGCTTTTTGACAGCACGGCAAAGTAAACCCGAGAAGCACCGCTGTTATGAGCAATATTAGTGTCTTAATTTTAATTATCTGCATTCCTGTTTTCCTATTCCTCAGATACCGTCCGGTAAGGTCCGGAATCCGGACCGCACCGATCTGCACAGCAAATCAAATGCTTAGGCATGAACTTTAGTTTATGCCGATCTATTGGCATTTCCTTTAAACTACGACTATTATATCATAACACTATCGTAAAATCTCTTGGAACATATATGAGCGGGCATGAATCAGGGGACAGTACCTTGCTTTTCTCTGTTCCATAAAAAATCCCGCTGCCCGATCATATTTGATCGGAATAGCGGGATTTTTGAAAAGCAATGTATGAAGTGTATACGTGTCCCGGTATTTATCCAAGCAGCTGCAGAGCCTGCTCCGGCCGTTCGTTAGCCTGGGTGAGCATGGATACGCCTGCCTGGGTAAGGACCTGGAGCCTGGTATACTCAACCATTTCTTCAGCCATATCAACATCCTTGATCGTTGAGTATGCTTCTGTCAGATTTTCTTCGGTAACGTCAAGGTTTGTGATGGTAGCCTCAAGCTGGTTCTGATATGAACCAAGCCTTGAACGTATATCCGATACAAAGCTCAGGGCAGCTTCAAGTTTTTCCAGAGCTTCCTTGGCACCTTCTTCAGTATCGGGATCGACAGTATTAAGCTCCATGTTTTTCAGGCTTAGTTCGGGAATTGCAATATTGACCTCTTGATTTGCCAGTGTCCCGACCTGTATCTTCATGCCACCGATACCCTTTATCTCAAGGTTTACAGCTCCTCCGCCCTGAGTTTTGATCGCATCCTTGTCATAATCAAGCACAAGCTCCGCTCCTGTATCCTTTTTAAAGATTATCCTGTTCTCCTTTTTCTCGGTCCCGTCAGGCTGTATAACAGTAAATTCCTTCTGCTCAAACTTTCCCGACATAAAACCTTCGCTCTGCTGGGTCTGTGGAATATCAAGGCTTCCATCCGCTTTAAATACAAGCTTATATTCCTTATCTATCGGAAGCTCGGCATTATAGGTGGCAACGCTTACCGCTTTATTATCCGAGAACCCTTTATAATCCAGATCCCCGTTTAAAAGCTTTTGTGTATTATACTGGGTCTGGCTCCGGATCCTTTCGATCTCCTTAAACAGCTGAGTGACCTCATCCTTAATGGCAACCCGGTCTTCACTGGTGTTCGTCGCATTTGCGGCCTTTACCGAAAGCTCGTTAACACGGTGTATCATATTCTGGACCTCAGCTAAGGATCCCTCTGCCGTCTGTATCACATTGATCCCGTTGGAAGCATTCTGATTAGCCTTATGCATGCTGGAGAGTTTGGAGCTCATCCTGTTTGTCATTGCATAACCCGCCGGGTTATCCCTTGCCGAATTGATCTTAAATCCGCTCGTCATCCTCTCCGATGATTTCGTATACCTTGCTTCATTCGTCTGAAGGATACTGCTCGTTATCATTGCCTGAATATTGTGATTGACTTTCATATAATTCCTCGCTTTTCTCTAACGATAAGTCCCGTATATATCTTTTTGCCGTGTATCAGGAAAGCAGACAGATATGATCCGTTTAATCCCGGATCAGATGTTACGGAAACGGTAAGCTGGCGGATATAATCCCGGCCTTTACCGAACCGGTATATCCGAAGACATCTCTATACCGTATATCCCCTGTTGTTCAGAGTATCGTTGACGCTTTCATTCAGCTGATTCTTTCCATAAGTCAGCCCCGCATAGACAGCCTGGGTATTTCCCATCACCGACGGGGATTTATCCTGCTTTGCAACCTGGGCGAAAGCATCTCTCAGGGAAATAAGAAGCCCTCTGGCGTTTAAAAGCCCTTCAGTCTTATTCTTTACGGAAGCTAAGCTTATCTCCCTGTTAATGAACACATACAGCCTCATAAGCGGAAATGCCAGCTCATAGCTATAATCAAGAGCCTGTAAAAGATCCTCCACGCAACGGCAGGCGCTCTGGCAGTTTGCCCTGTAAGCCTCGTAATCCCCTTCATCATACGACTTTAAAGCATCCTTGATATACTGCTCGGCGATATCATAAACTATCACGACGATCTCGCTTGCGTTTGCCTGTGTGATCCTTAACGTATAATCCTGTATAAGTTCCTTAGTCATTCTTATCCCCCCTTATGTGTTATAGTTATGAGCCAGGCGGGTTGGCTTTAAAATACGGGCTGTAAGCCTGCTTGCAAGACCGTATTTGAAAGCCAACTCATTTGGCGACAGCCAAACAGCAAGGAAATACGGAGTATTTCCGCGCCTGGCTCATACTTTGCTCATGCCTGGCTCATGTCTGGCTCATGTCTGGCTCATACTTTGCTCATGCTTACTGCAGCAGCTGCAGCGCCTGCTGAGGCAGCTCATTGGCCTGCGACAATATCGAAACACCGGCCTGTGTAAGTATCTGCAATCTTGTGTATTCAACCATTTCCGATGCCATGTTGGTATCCCTTAAGGTTGAATAGGATTCCGTCAGATTCTCGTCCGTTACGTTCAGATTCGAGATATTTGCCTCAAATCGGTTCTGAATAGCTCCGATCTTAGAAGCCGCACGCGATACATAATCAAGAGCCGTATCAAGCTTAGCCATGGAACTCTTTGCAGCATCGGCTGTACTGATATCTATCTCGCCGATCCCCATAGCGGAAAGCGACAGATCCGGTATCGTTATATTTATTTCCTGACCGGATTCGGATCCCACCTGAATGATCATGTCTCCCTGGCCTCTCACATCCAGATTGATCGTCTGATCCTTGGCAACGTCGTCTCTGTAATTCATTACCAGCTGGTTTCCGTCTTTATCGGTATAGGTAAAGGTCTGTCCGACCGGATCCGTCGTAAACTTCCCTCCCGCCCCTTCATCATAGGGAAACCCGGAAAATTCAGTAACGGTCGGCACTCCGTCCACATCCTCGACCTTAAAGGTTCTGTTACTCCCCTCCAGGACACGGTTATTATAGGATTCCAATGAGATACCGGTATTAGTATTATAAGAGCCGGTCCAGGTGTTTCCTCTCACACCCAGATTACCGTTTAAAAGCTTCTGGCCGTTATACTCGGTCTGCTCCACAATATTATTCAGTTCCGCGGTGATATTATTCACCTCTTCCTGCATCGCCCGTCTGTCGGAATCAGTATTGGTCCCGTTGGCCGATCTTACCGAAAGCTCTTTAATCCTGTGGATAATATCCCTGATCTCCTGCATGGCCCCGTCTGCGGTCTGAACGACGGAGACGCCGCTTACAGAATTGTTATTAGCCTTCTTAAGGCTTGAAGACTTTGCTCCCATCTTATTGGAGATGGCAAGCCCTACCGGGTCGTCTCTGGATGAATTGATCTTATATCCGCTTGAGAGCTTTTCCGTAGATTTGGAAAAAGCACTCTCATTTGCCTGTAATATTCCGCTGGCCTGCAGCGCCTGCATATTGGAGTTTATTTTCATAACCGGTCTCCTTGAATATAATAACCCTTTATTACCCTGTTAACTCACGCCCTCTGTACTACCCTGATAAAAGCCTTGGCAACTTCATAAAGCTCCCTGTTATCAGCCGCTTCCTGTGCTCCGCTCTCTTGCGTCGCTGCAAAGCGGTTTAAGTCAAGCGAACCCGTATCAATAAAATTGAGCTGTCTGATTTCTCTGTCGTTTCCTGAAAGCTCCTTACCTAATTCATCGGCTTTTTCGGCTAATTTCTTTAGACCCTCTTTGTTATCCCCGGTAATATATCCGCTTAACTGCTTCCCGTTTAAGGAGAATTTTGCGCCTATCTTTCCGAAGCCATCCGTCTCCATGGTCGCAGTGACGGT
>JAIKXO010000074.1 GCA_024684065.1 Lachnospiraceae bacterium | reverse complement strand
GAAAATGTAGGGATACGAGAAGGAACCATATTGCCCCTCAGACAATGAAGAAGCGTTTTTAGTGATGAAGAGATCCGTCCCGAATTCCTTAGGCGCGAGGGCTCTTCCCGAGCGTCTTAGGAATTCGTGGACTAGCTCTTCGTCACGTTGCTTCGTCTGAGGGGTAATATCGGTCTCCTTCGAAGTATCCAATCAACAGCTTTCAACCTTAACTAAATGGCATTGTCATACGTTACGTAATAGTTTATATTTGCATATGGAAAGTAAGGAAGCTGATATGGGATTTTGCGGATGGGCTGATTTTAACGAACGGAATAAGGTTTACCATGATACTGAGTGGGGGATCCCTGTCCACGATGACAGAAAGATGTTTGAGCATCTGATGTTAGAGTGTATGCAGTGTGGGCTGTCCTGGGATCTGATGCTTAAGAAGCGGGAGGTGTTCAGATCCTGCTTTGACGGCTTTGATTATGACAGGATCGCAGAGTATGACGAGAAGGATATCGAAAGGATCATGAACACGGAGAACATGATCCGCTCGCCCCGGAAGATTGCCGCAGTGATAAACAATGCGGGATTCTTTAAGAAGGTACGGGAAGAGTTCGGGAGCTTCTGCGACTATATATGGGCTTATTCTGACAATAAGGTGATCCTCTATAACGGTCACAACAGGCAAGGCGGAAGAATTCCGGTAAGTAACGGGCTTTCAAAGAGGATAAGCAAAGACCTGAAGAAACGGGGTTTTAAGTATGTGGGGGAGATTACCATATATTCTCATCTGCAGGCCTGCGGGATCATTAACGACCATGATGTGACCTGCCCCTGTTACATAAAGATCAACAAAATGCATCCTACAGTGAATAAACGCAGGGATAAAGAAGTGTATTGACAGAGATAAAAAAGTATGAAATTATAACCGGAGCAATATCTGAAATTTTATACCACAGGTTTAATGACAAAATGCCGGTTATCTGGTACAATAATTCCCTGTCGGAAAATATGTTTGATAGTGCTACAGATGAATAAGGAGGTGCGGTATGGAACCAATATATTTGTCAATACAGCAAAAGGAAACCGGTAATCAGATCAAGCGACTGCTTAAGGAACAAGGCTATACGGTAAAGGAGGTTCAGAGCGCTATGGGATTTGAAAATCCACAGGCGATCTACAAATGGATGGCCGGAAGGTCACTGCCGAGCCTTGATAACCTGGTAATCTTAAGCAGAATACTTCATATAAGCATGGAAGACATCCTCGTCGTTGACGGGGATGTTGTTGTTTGGATACAGGGATTATTAAAACGTCTGTTCCGATATCGGCAGGTTGATCAGTGGAGGAAAGAACCCCGTCGATCCCTGAGAGGGTATATAGGATTTTTGTTTATGCTTTAACTTAGGATATGATAAAATAGAAGAAACAACGGATCCGGTCTCATTGCCCGGATAACGGAGTCTTTGAATCTGCTGAGGATATATATAAGGTATTTCAGGGGAAAAACCCCTTTTTATAAAGGAGGTAATGTTTTGAAAGATATGATATGTAAACATTGCGGAGCGGGGATCAGGTGGGATGGCATGAGTAAGACAGTAAAATGCGGCTTTTGCGGGGCGGAATATATCATGCATCCCGAAGCGGAGGGAGGCGGACAGCTTCCTGTCCGTGGGAACGGGACAGTTGTGCCTATGACAATTTATGGAGATGACTTTATTAAAGACCGTCCCATTATTAAAAGCTATGTACCGGCAGGATGGCGGATAGCCACCGGGCAGGCGGACCGTATCGATATGATGGGAAATCCGTTGGTACCGGAAATCCGTCTGACATCTCCGGATGATTCGGCATTTATCTTTTTCAGGGGACTTTCCCGGTACAGGCATATCGAACCTGCAGCAATGAATCGGAGACTGCAGGGACAGCTGGATTTTGGACCGATCAATCCGATGAATCCGTCTTATTTCAGATTAAAAAGCTTTATGACGGCGGATGAATGCCTGGATGCTTTAGTCAATGAAAACTGCCGGATACAGAATCTGAGGACTGTCTCGGAAAACACGGAAGACGAAAAGGAGATGGAAAGGCAGCGCCGCATCATAGAGGCAGGCAGACAGGCGGGTTTTTCAGAGGTGCACCCCAAATGGTTGAGGCGGATCAGCAAAGGCATTAATGCAAAGGGAGTTCCGGTAATGGCCGTGGCGGAAACAAGGGTCGTACTCAGTATCAGAAGCCAGATGGCTCAGGGTGTGCAGAATCCGGGGACCCGGGCAGGATCCTTTCTAAATGGCTTCATGGGCGGGATTCTAAATATGATGGGCGGCTTTTCGGGGAGCAGTCCTGAGTTTAAGGTCTGGGAAACGCAGTATGAACTGCTTGGCATTTCGCAGGAAAAAGATTTTGAAGGTCTTATGGAGGAATTTGAAAAAGTGGATCAGAGCGTGGATTACCTTCCTGCCATGCAGCAGATCATAGCGCAGATGAATGCTTTCATAGAAAATGAAAAAATGAGGGCAGGAAACGCTGTTTCAAATGCCCAGCTTAATATGGCACAGGAGAATATGGCCTCCATGGAGAGAAGATCTGCCATTATCGCGGATACGAATGCTTACACCGGCAATATCCAACAGCAGATGATAGCAGATAATGCGGCCTCCCATTCCCGTGTCGCCAACCTGAATTCAGAAATGATCAGGGAAGTAAATACATACCGGGGCAGTGACGGTGTGGTGGAGGCCTCTGCCAGATATGACCATGTATATCAGCACCGGACGGATCCTGATACTTATGCTGCGCAGGAAGGGGATTACTATGAGCCCGGCGTGGATTTTTCCGAGCTCAAAAGGACAAAGGGTGATTACTGATCCGTATATCCCCAAAACGTGAGATCATCTGTAAGGAAGACAAAAGCGCCTTAACTCAAAACAGGGTTTTCATTTATAAACTGCTCCAGAATATCAGCCGCGTCTCCTATTATCTCCGGACAGGGACGTTTCTTATAATATCCGTCTGTCCTGGCTTCCGGGACCGGAACATCATGACGAACGCTAAGTCCCAGCAGTTCGCGGCAGACTATCGATCCATGCCTTTCTTCGAACCTGTGAGCAAGTTCCTGTATTCTTGCATAATGAGCTGCTTTTATTTGTCCGGTTTCAGGTCCGTCATAGCCATATAACAGTCCGGCTACCATGAACATTCCGCTGACAGAGCCGCATACCTCCCGCAGCCTTCCCATTCCGCCTCCGAAAGACGATGAAAGCTTTGAGAGGGAAGCCTCATCAACCCGGAGCAGGTCTGAAAAAGCTAAAACGATCGATTGAGAACAGTTATATCCTTTCATGAAATTAGCCATTGCTGTTTCTCTGCGGGACATATCGGAACCTCCGTTGCAGCTCCTGTGCAGGATGATTTTTATGGAAACCCGGCGCTTATATGACACGATGACCGGTGACTGCTTTTTTGAATATTATAGCACAGATCTTACAGTTTTTAAGGAATTATGTATCTGCGCGTTTCCTATACAAATGTTATAATCCGGTAATATAATACGATCAGCTTCCGGGATAACGATCTATGCGGCATCTTATGGATGCGCCCTGTCGGGGAATGGTTCTTAGTCAGCTGTCCCGGTATTTATAATTAAAATGGAGGAGAGATGACAGTAAGAAAATATACTGAGAATGATCTGGCTGAGATCATAAGAATATGGAACGAGGTTGTGGAGGATGGCGTTGCTTTTCCGCAGGAAGAATTATTGAATATGGAAAGCGGCGCGGAATTCTTTGCTTCCCAGAGTTTTACAGGAGTAGCGGAAGAAGACGGTAAAGTGTTGGGGCTTTATATTATTCATCCTAACAATATCGGGAGATGCGGGCATATCTGCAATGCGAGTTATGCTGTTTCATCCGATGCCCGCGGGAAACATATCGGGGAACAGCTGGTGCTTCATTGCCTTAAGAAGGGAAAGGAACTTGGTTTCAGAGTCCTTCAGTTCAATGCGGTCGTTGAGAGCAATATCCATGCAAGGCATTTATATGAACGCCTTGGTTTTTGCCGGCTCGGAACCATACCCGGGGGATTCAGGATGAAGGACGGACACTATGAGAATATCTGTCCATATTATCATGATTTGTAGATGGATTCCCGATGCCGAAAAGCTTATTAACGTGATCGGGACTGTAACCGTTGACTTTCAAAAGGAAGGAGAAACAGATGGCAAAAAATGACGCAACTAAACATAACACAAATCCAAGAATCATAACATTTTTGGTTTGTAGATAATCATGCAACTACTCATTACAATTTTTGTATGAATCAAAAAAGGAGCCCTCGAATCTGACGAGGTATGTCAGATATTTCAGGGGCAAAAACCCCTTTCAATAGAGGAGTCTGGTAAAGGCTCTGAGACTGGATGGGGTAGGCTGAAGAGAGGGATAGATGGCTGAGTTTGGCAAAGAGTACAAGAAACATCATAATAGCTTACTCAGCTGCAACAGAAGAAAAACATCTTGTTGTTCCATGGTTTAAAGTATTGGAGTAATGACCTGAAACGGCGGAACATGCTGTTTATTCTTTATATTCCGTACGTGTAATGGTACAATGAGAGAATGTGATTTAGGTTAATTCCCATTAAGGGTCCGGAGGTATAGTTGTTCTTGATAAAGGATTAGTATCGCAATGGAAGCAAGCCCGGGAACAAGGATTGTAAGAGCTATATGTTACCGGAAATGCATCTGAGCTATTCTTTTATGAGAATAACTTAGATGCTTTTTCTTTTTCGTAGAGGAGGATGTAGAGATGCAATTTCTGATCAGAGCTTACGATGGTGCCGGTAAACTGGACAAGAGGATGGAAGTTCGTCCTCGTCATCTGGAAGGAATGGCGAAGCTCAGTGAGCATATAGTAACTGCAGGTGGCCTGTTGGACAGTGAAGGAAAGATGAAAGGCTCCGCTCTTGTCATGGACTTTCCGAGCCGTAAGGAATTGGACGAATATCTGGCGAATGAGCCTTATGTGCTGGCAGATGTTTGGGAGAAGATTGAGGTTGAACCGATCAATGTTGTGATCGCAAACACATTGAAGAAATAACCATAAGGGGTGGTCTGTATGTTCAGGGATAAAGTCGCGGTAGTTACCGGCGGAGCAAATGGAATAGGAAAATGCATAGCAGAAGAGTTCCGGAAAGAAGGGGCTCTGGTTGAGGTGGTCGATAAGGCTGCAGGAGATCATTATGTCGGAGATATCTCTGACAAAGCGACTTTGGAGGCCTTTTCAAAGCATGTCATAGAGAAGTATGACCACATCGACTTTCTGATCAATAATGCCCTTCCGCTGATGAAAGGGATCGATGAGTGTAGTTATGAGGACTTTCAGTATGCTCTTGCTGTTGGAGTGACCGCGCCGTTCTATCTTACAAAGCTGTTTATACCGCATTTTGCTGAAGGTGCAGCCATCGTAAACATTTCATCATCCAGAGACCGGATGAGCCAGGCGCAGACTGAGAGCTATACAGCTGCCAAGGGTGGAATATCCGCACTTACCCACGCACTTATGATGAGCCTTGCCGGGAAGGTGAGAGTTAATTCAGTTTCACCCGGATGGATTGATACGGATTATAAGGTCTATGAAGGACCGGATGCTTACCAGCAGCCTTCTGGAAGAGTCGGAAATCCTTTGGATATTGCAAACGCGGTTTTATACCTGTGCTCCGACAAGGCTGGTTTCATCAATGGTGAGAATATCTGCATAGATGGCGGTATGACACATCAGATGATTTATCATGCTGACAATGGGTGGAATTTATCATGAGTAAAAGGTGTTGTAAGCAGGAAGTAGTTTTATGGATGGAAGGCTGAGATGATATTTTTCAGGCTCTTAAGCTGGCATTTTTAACGGATATAATGTGACTTAACATTGGTATATAACCCTTGATGATCTGTTTGAGGGGTAGATAACCGGTGTAAAAGGCACATATCTTTATGTATGTGATGATGCCTTAAGAAAATACATAAAAAAGTATGCGGAAATGGAGAATGCAGAATGAAACCGGAAACAATTGAACGTATCAGAAGATTTTCAGAGGATCGGGATTGGGATCAGTTCCATTCACCGGAAAATCTGGCCAAGTCTATTGTGATCGAAGCAGCTGAGCTTTTGGAGTGTTTTCAGTGGAGCGACAGTGATTATGATCTTCAGCATGTAAGGGAAGAACTGGCAGATGTTATTGTTTACACACAGGACCTTCTTGACAAGCTTGGGTTGGATGCAGATGAGATCGTAAACATGAAGATGGAACAGAACGAGAGAAAATATCCAATAGAAAAAGCAAAGGGAAATGCGGCGAAGTATGACCA
>JAIKXO010000330.1 GCA_024684065.1 Lachnospiraceae bacterium | reverse complement strand
CCCCATGACAAGCATGCCTGCCTGAAGAGAAGAGGTTTTTAACCGCCCCGGCCTAACCTCATACTTCAATATTTCCCAAGGCTCTCTTCAAAACTTATCCTTGGGCTCCAGCCTGCATCCCTCTTTATTTTTTCTATGGACGGCCTGAGCGAGATATATGGGTCCGGTGCATCTCCATAAACGATGGCAGCTTCAGGGTTAAATCTCCTTTTTACTGTTTCGGTAAAATGCTTTAATCTGTGATAATCCCCGTTCGCTATGTTATAAATTTCCCCGGAAACTCCTTTTTCTCCCAAAGCTATAAAAGCATCCGCCGCATCTTCCGCATCAAGATAATCCCAGTACTGATCGCATGAGCTTAGCCTTGCCTGTTCACCCCTCCTTAAGCTGTCGATAAGATCCGGAAGCATTCTGCCCCGCGGCTCGTATCTTCCGATCAATGAAAATATCCTTCCCCATATCCACTCGACACAAAGCTCCTTAGCCCTTATCCTGGTCATAAAACATGCCGCTATCTTAGCGGCACCGTAGGCACTTACCGGATTAAGATCTGTATCCTCGTCTATGATCACATCCCCTGTCAGACCGTATTCCGCCTGTGAACCGGAGCATATAAATCTTTTGCATCCCAATCCGGCTGCCGTTTCCAATGCTTTCATCGTATCGGAAACATTTTTAAGCTGAGCCTCTGAGTCATTTCTGCCTCCTGACCAGGCAAGATGATAAAATGTATCATATTGGGGGAGAGTTTTTCCATATATTTCATTCAGCTTATCCGGAAGCTTTTCTATTTCACCTGTATCGTTCTCGATCAGGGTAATGCCGGTGCCGTAATATTCCTCAAACCTTTTGTTATGCTCCGAACCCGGTCTGACCACCACGGTCAATCCATATCCTTTTTCTGACATCCTTCCGACAAGATTGGCTCCGAAAAATCCGGCTCCGCCGGTAACGATCACATTCCTCATTCTCTGGCTTCATTCTGAAAGATACTTCTTTATTGTTTCAAACATAAGGTCTTCCGGGGCAGTACCATTTTGGTATCCCTTTTCAAAAAAAATGATTTCCTCCATTGCCCTTTCGACATTCCACTTAGGCTTCCAGTCAAAGGTCTCTTTAAGCTTAGTGCAGTCAAGCTTTAAAAATCCCGCTTCATGGGGTCCGTCATCAGATATGTTCTTCCATGAGGCTCTGAAACCTTCGCTTTCTGACCGCTTTGTGGCATCATTCCATTTTTCGCAGAAAAGCTCCGTTAACCTCCCGGTGGAATAACAGTCATCTTCCTCCGGTCCTACATTATAGCATCCGGACAAGAGAGGATTTTTATACTGCTCCATTGCGATCATAAGATATGCGCACACCGGCTCAAGCACATGCTGATACGGCCTTATGGAACAGGGATTTCTTACAATGATCTCCTCTCCTTTTTCAACGGCTCTTATACAGTCGGGGATTATACGGTCCTTCGCGAAATCTCCTCCGCCGATGACATTTCCGGCCCTGCAGGTAGAAACCGCAATATTTTTTTCTCTGAGAAAAGATCTTATGTAGCTTGCCGTTACAAGCTCGGAACAGGATTTGGAATTGGAATAAGGATCGTAACCATCCAGAATATCAGTCTCCACATATCCCCTGTCCAATTCATCGTTTCTGTATACCTTGTCTGTCGTCACATTTATCACAGATCTGACCGAATCAGTCAACCTGCAGCATTCAAGAAGATTCACCGTTCCCATGATATTTGTCTCAAAGGTTTCAACCGGTTTATGATATGCTTCCCTCACAATTGGCTGGGCTGCCATGTGAATGACTATTTCGGGATGAGCCTCATTAAATACACTTTTAAGATCTGATAAATCCCTGACATCACCTTTAAATGAATTGACCTTTTCAGTCAACCCGCACAGTTCAAACAGGCTTGGCTCCGTAGGCGGATCAAGGGCATATCCGAATACCTCCGCCCCTTCACGGAGCAATACCCCGCACATATAGCTCCCTTTAAATCCCGTATGGCCTGTGACCAGAACTCTTTTGTTTTTATAAAATGAAAGATCAGACATTTACCGCCTCTTTAAGAACTTCTGCCATATAATCAAGCATTTCATCCGTCATTCCGGGATAAACCCCTATCCAGAAAGTATCCCTCATTATCCTTTCCGTATTGTCAAGGCTTCCGGATACGCGATAGCCTTCGCCGCTCTTTTTCAGCAAATCAAAGCAGGGATGTTTTATGATATTCCCCGCAAAGAGCATCCTGGTCTGAATCTGCTTTGATTCAAGGTACTGTACGACCTTATTTCTGTCAGTACCCTCCCTGCAGGTTATCATGAATCCGAACCAGCTTGGCTTAGAGCCCTCACATGCCTCAGGAAGTATAAAGAATTCATCCATACCGCTTAATAAAGCTGAAAGTCTTTCGAAATTATGACGCCTCTTTTCCACAAAGGAAGGAAATTTCCTGAGCTGGGCACAGCCTATGGCAGCCTGCATATCAGTCGCCTTCAGATTATAACCGAAATGAGAATATACATATTTATGGTCATATCCTTCGGGAAGCTCTCCATATTGCCCGTCATATCTGTGACCGCAGAGATTGTCTCTGCCCGGGGGGCAAACGCAGTCCCTTCCCCAGTCCCTCAGGGATCGTACTATCTTATTTAACAGAGGGTCGTCAGTATACACGGCTCCGCCTTCTCCCATAGTCAGGTGGTGGGGCGGATAAAAGCTGGAGGTCCCAAGATCACCGACCGTACCGGTCAATCTGTCTTCTCCGTCAATGTTGTATACTGACCCAAGCGCATCACAATTATCTTCAATAAGCCAAAGCCCGTGTCTGTCACAAAAGCCCTTAACGGCCTTAAGATCAAAAGGATTTCCGAGAGTATGAGCTATCATTACCGCCCTGGTTTTATCGGAAACTGCATCCTCAAGCTTTGACACATCTATATTATACTGCGGTATCGTAACATCCACAAAAACAGGAAGGGCTCCATACTGGACTATGGGGGCTATCGTAGTGGGAAAGCCTGCTGCCACCGTTATAACCTCATCGCCTCTTTCTATCCTCCTATCGCCAAGCAACGGTGAAGTAAGAGCCATAAACGCCAGAAGATTTGCCGATGATCCGGAATTTACCAGTGAACAGGATCTTATCCCCAGATATTTTGAAAACTCTCTTTCAAACTCCTCTGTATATCTGCCCGATGTCAGCCAGAACTCCAGCGCGGAGTCTACA
The DNA here is from genome assembly GCA_024684065.1 of Lachnospiraceae bacterium. The sequence continues at coordinate 12,721 of JAIKXO010000330.1, read as the reverse complement.
AGATTTACCATCTCCTCACTGTCGTACACCCTGGAGGCATAGGGGATCCTGTCACCTTTCTCATATGGTTTCTTCTTATGAAATGTATCGCAATACTCCCTGACTAGCTCAAGTATATGAGATCTTGATTGATCCTGTGACATGCTTTTACCTCGTTTTATTAAAAAACTAAGACTCCAAACCATCGTCGATCAACGGTATAAACATATTTTTTTTAAGCTCTTCTCTTGAAAGGAAAGGCGCAAGATCCTCCAGGGGAGGACTGACAAGGCTTCCGTCCGGCAGTCTCTTTGTGCTGCTTTTAGGCTCCCATACCTGTTCCGTTCCTGTAAATATCTCGACAAATACCGCGCCTTCCATAGCAAGAGCTTTATCAACAACTTCCATCATTTCCGAATTGCTGTGGGCGCTCAGATAAGGATATCCGAATGCTTCTGCTATTTTTTTATACTCCGGAAAAGAAAGATCTCCAGACTCGGGACCTATTCCTACTTTAGTATGCCCTCCGAAAATATTAGTCTGTGTAATCCTTATGGAATGATATCCGCAGTTATTGATGAGGAAGATCTTTATCGGAAGCTTATTTGTGATTATCGTCTGAAGCTCCTGAAGGTTCATCATTATACTTCCGTCCCCCTCAAGGCATATCGTCTCCCTTATACCTCCTCCGATACAGGTCCCTATTGCGGCAGGCAGTCCGTATCCCATACTTGCCACGGCACTGTTATTCGCCATGCGGCTTCCTTTTTTTATTACATAGGCCTGGTTCCCGACTACACAGCAGGCTCCGTTGGATACGGCAGTCAGGCTGTTCTCGGGAAGCTTCCCGCTGAGATATCCGATAAACGCATATACATTGGCAGTTTCACCGTTCTCCTCAAAATGTCCCGGCATAACTACGGGGTAATCCCTTTTCCACGCCTGAGTAGTCTCAATCCAGTCAGTTTTATCAGATACCGGATGATCAGCTGCTCTGTCAAGTTTTTCCAGAAAATCCTTGGCATCGGCCCATACAGGCATTTCAACATGAAGGGTATGCTTTTTTAATTCACCCTCATCAATATCTACCATGATAACTTCGGCAGCTCTGGCCCAGGTCTTCCAGTTATATCCTACCTGCCTTATGGATATGCGGGTTCCGACGGCCAGAATAAGGTCCGAATTCTGTATGGCGAAATTTCCCGGACGGTCTCCCATATTACCTGCCCGCCCGCAATACAAGGGATGATCATCCTCTATGAGGTCTGCCGCATTCCAGTAAGTCACTACCGGGATATTCAGCTTTTCAAGTACCGAGCGGAAAGCGTCATATGCTCCGGAGAGCCTTATGCCATAACCGGCATGAAAAACAGGCCTTTCTGCCCTTTTTATCTTATCTATCACTGTTTTGATGATATCCTCCGGAACCTTCGGAGGAAGGGATCTGTTATCTTCGGACGGATCATATCCGTACAGTTCATCCGTCTCTATTTCCATCCCCTGAAAATTTACCGGTATATCTATCCATACAGGACCCGGACGCCCGGTATGCGCCAGATGCCATGCTTTTTCCAGTTCATATCTTATACTCTTCGGATCCTCTACCATAACAGCATATTTTGTCATGGAAGATACTGATCTTGTTATGTCATATTCCTGATCCCCAAGAGCCCTTACCCTGGCACCGGAAGTCTTAAATAAGTAACGCGCCGTAGTATCATAACGGACCTGGCCGCTTATGACAAACATCGGGATAGAATCTAACCATCCCCCCAAAACTCCGGTAATCGCATTAGTACCACCCGGTCCCGTAGTGACGCAGACTGCGGCTATCCTGTTGTCCAGTCTTGCATATGCTTCGGCAGCCATGGCGCAGGCCTGTTCATGATGGGCGTAGAACACCCTGAGGCCTTTTTTATGTCCGAGGGCATCGTTTAAGTGCATGGCTCCTCCGCCTACAACGCTGAAACAATCAGTAACCCCATGTTCAACTAAGAAATCCGCAACGTAATCCGCAAGTCGTATCTTCATATTTATATACCGTAATCTATCATATTAAAGCTGTAAAAAGCCTTCCCCTCTATAATCATATACAAGATCAGCAGGGAGGTGCGTTACCATCCCCACGCATATTTAAATCCGTAAACTGATCAGCATTATCCCCGTCAGGCTTATCCGTATCGAAATTAATCCTTCTCTCCTCAATAACCATAGGCCTGCGTATCACTCTTGTATTTATGTTCAGTATATATTCGCCGATAAATCCTATAAAAAACAGCTGTATCCCGCCAAGCAGGAAGATACCGATGATCATCGGCGCATAACCCGCCTGATACTTGTTCCAGTTGGTAATTTTTAATATGAAATAAACTATGGCTATGATAACGCTGATAAGCGAGACCAGAAAACCGAAAAGCACCGCAAGCCTCAGGCCTATCTTTGTATAAGAAGTGAAACTGAGCATGGCGGCGTCATAGAGAGAGTAAAACCCGTTATGTGTCCTGCCCGCTCTTCGCTTTGCCTGCTCATACTGTATTTCGACCATATTAAAGCTTTTGCCGTATTCAGCCACTATTCCCCTGAGAAACGGAACAGGATCATCTAACTGCCTTATAAGCTGGATAAAGGTTTTGTCATAAAGCCCGAAGCCGGTAAAATGCTCGATCATCTTAACCTCGGACATATTTCTGATGGCTTTGTAATATAAACTCCTGAGAAAATAAATAAATCCGTTTTCCTTGCTGGAGGTCTTTATTCCGCTTACTACCCTGTGACCCTTTTCCCATTCGGATACAAAAACCGGAATAAGCTCTACCGGATCCTGAAAATCACAGCATATAGGTATTACACAGTCGCCTGTGCATTGACACATCCCGTAGAAAGGTGAATTAAACTGTCCGAAATTGGCCATATTGAAGATCGCCCTGATCTTTCCATCTTCCTTGCAGAGCCTTTCGATTATCTCTCTCGTCCCGTCATAAGAGCAATTGTCTATGAAAACTATCTCATAATCATACCGGGGAAGTTCTTCCTTCATTATTTTCCTCAGAGCATTTGCCATTGGTTCGGCATTTTCCACTTCATTATAACAGGGTACGAGAATACTTATCTTCTTCATAAAAATCTACCATTTTTTCCATGGAGCCTCACCTGAACTCCACAGCTCCTCCAGCTCATTCTTTTCTTTGATATTGTCCATGCATTTCCAAAAGCCTTTATGGACATAGGACATAAGCTGGCCCTCTTCTGCTAACATCGCAAGCGGTTTCTTTTCAAGCACGGTCTTATCACCGAAAGTAAGATAGTCGAATATCTCAGGCTCAAAGACCATATATCCCGCATTTATAGGGATATCGTCCGCTTTTTTCTTTTCCCTGAAGGACCTGACCGCCCCATAGCCGTCATAGTCTATATCAAGTATGCCCTTCTGCTGTTCGAGCATGACCGCGGTCAGAGTAGCTGTCTTCCCGTGTTCTCTATGATATGCAACAAGCCTCTCTATGTCAACATCGCATACTCCGTCACCATAGGTCATCATAAAGGTCTCATCCCCGATATACTGCTGTATACGCTTGAGCCTTCCCCCTGTCATGGTATTATAGCCTGTATCCACTATGGTAACCTTCCACGGCTCGGTACGCCTGTCATGCACTATCATTTCGTTTCCTTTGGTAAAATCAAAGGTTATATCCGATGTATACAGGAAATAATCCGCAAACCACTCCTTTATCATATGTTGTTTATATCCTGCGCAGATAATAAACTCATTAAAGCCATAATAGCTGTATTCTTTCATAATATGCCACAGGATCGGTCTCCCGCCTATTTCTATCATTGGCTTGGGCCTGTATTCGGATTCTTCTGAGATGCGGGTACCCATCCCGCCGGCAAGGATTACGGTTTTCAATCATTCCACCTCATGTAATAATATCAGCACTGCCGTAAAGTTTCGCATAACACCTGAAAAATCGATCTGATCGTCTCTTAATACTAAATAAGACTGCAGCTTTCCATATAATACTCTTTCATGATTATCTGTATTTTATTTTTGCATGTTAATTCTACCAAGGCTCTCTTAGTATATCAAGTTTCGTATCCGTAAAGATTATGAAGTTATGAAAAAACGATTATAGAATATATGAGGCATCAGCAATTAATTATTCAGTAAATTCAAATATCTGTTCCGGGAAATTATCCTTTCATCATTTAAAACTCATCTCTTTTTAAAAAATAATATTTTAAGGAAAAAAATAAAAACAGACAAATAAATATCCCGGCTAATAATCCTTTTTTACATGTTTTTGAGTTGAATAACATAGTGATACATGTAGTCCCTATGCCACATAATATTGAAAGGGCAATAGGTTCTTTTAGGCCTGTTGAAATTGCAAGCACATATAACGATTACTTTTGAAAAAGAAGTTGTTTTTGACCCGACAATAAATCTCCAATAAAGCAATATTGCGATCATTGGTAGTGCCAATCTATCTGCCAGCCCAAAAGAAGTGGTGTATATATGTCCTGCATAATATGAATTAATGATCTTTTCGAAATAAACACTGATACTTACCTTATTTTGATGAAACAACTGTTTCATAAAAGCCATCCACACCCTTCTGTACGGAAACTTTAACCTTAACAGCATTCGTTACAGGATTTTGTTTTGCTTTTTCGTGCACAGGCTGGGATATTTCTTCTATTTCATTAGAAAACCACAGATTGGTATCATCATCAACATAATAATCTATGCCAGCATAATAAGTTTTGAATTTAAGGTAGGTGAGGACCGATTTCCTGTTTTCTCCGAGACCATGATCAACATCAAGTTCAACCAATTTTACGGAAGGATCAATGATATCTGTACAATAGTCAAAATTGAATTTTTCTTTGATTATCGGTATCTGGTCACTTGGGAAAGCTCCACCGATCCCGTTTCCTCTGGCATTTGCAATCCTTTGCCCATAGCCATAAAAAGCAAACAATACATTTGTAATGATAAGTACACAGGCGGCTGCTAAAATAAGGTGTCCTATGTACTTATTTATAATGTAATGGTAACCGACAAACTTGTTCTCCGAGCCAGCCTCATGCTTGCATCCCCAAATTTCTCTTAACCTTTGACATTTTTCCGGCTTAAAAACAGTAAACGTCATGCCCAAGTATAAATACGGAGAAATATAAGTCATCATCTTCCCTGATTCCCAGAGTTTTTGAAACGGTATAAAATAGAAAGCACCCACAAGACCAGTAAAAATACATGCGCCAAAAAGCTTTTCTGTTTCGTCACCCGTAAAAATTTTATAGACAGTAATATATATTAACAGTGCTATTATCCCAAGGGTCAATAATACCGTAAATATAATCCAGGGTATTCTTATGATAAGTGGAGAGGCCATATCTGGCATTATAAACGAAAAGCCAAAGTATGATGGGATAAAGCATATTGCTTTCTTTAAAAAATAATCCCCGCTGTTCCAAAAGCCTGTCCAATAATTATTGAAAAACCTCCACCAGGGTTTTGGAGCGTTACCACTCAGAGTTGAATTTGAAACTTGCCTTAATGCAAAGGACAGCACCCTCCAATTAGAAATAACATTCAGGATAAATACCGCAAAAAAGCATATTGCCAGATAAATGACGTCTCTTTTTTTTACCTTTTTTCTCCCTGTAGGCAAAATTGCGATTATGACATACATGCCCAGGATGAGCAAAAAGTGGACTATTGCATTCTCAGCATAAATGCTGAGGCTTCCTGCAAACAGTATAACCAGAAGTATTCTTTTTGCCCGAAAGTCATCCCTATCCTCAGGCTCATCTTCATTCTCTGAAAAAATACCCTTAAGTATATCAAGACCTACCCTAATTATGCAAATATTTATTGCGACTGAAGCAATCTGAGACCATGCGTTTATTTCATATATAAGCTGCCCCCAGAAACCAAAAAGCCAAGTGATCGAAATGGCAGCCGAAGCCACAACCGGCGAAATGCCGGCTCTCAGTACGTTTCCGCATCTAAAAAGAAATAATGCAAGCTCATATATCGCAAAAAAACTAAAGCAAGCAAAAAACAGTGGAATACATAAATATGAAAGAAAAGCTCCCCAATACCTTTATGCAATATTATATCAAAAAGAATATTAACCCCTGGCCGGTCTTCAAAAGCAGCCTTAATACCATATTCTGTCAGGTCACATGACATTTCAGCATTCCCATTAATGTAATCTGTAGCGGATATTTCGTCTAATGCAAGCGAATGCGTGATATATCCAAACTGATCAGCTATATTTCCTCTCCATACGTAATATTGGTCCTGATTTTTAAGACCCGGAACAAGCATCACCAGCAAAATCAAAAGAAGAACAGCGAAACATTTATATTCATGCACATTGATGCTTTGAAACGAAAAGCAAAAGGAAATAACAAATAAAGCGAAAATAATATACCTGATAGTGCTGACCGGCAATCCGGCAGTAAAATACAGGGCAGAGGATATTAAGCTGATGATAGAAAGACCGACAGGTATATCAAACAGAGCATAAAGATCCAATTTAATAATCCTTCGGACAAAAGCCCCAACAGACATGCATCCAAATCCAAATAAGACAGTAATAATATAATTTAGGAACATGTTTTCACCTGATAAATTATAAGAATACCAAATGACCACTTTAATCAAATTTCATTAAAACATATAGGCTATTTTCGCATTCATGGTTGACAAAAGAACATTTGTTCGATATAATTATATGCATCGAACTTTGAAAAGATATAGGGTTGCTGTCTAAACATCCTTGAATAGCGTAAAATCTTAAAGGTAAAGGCCGAAACTAAACAAAAGCCTTATTTGATGTTAAATGCATATATGTAGCCTGAATCATATCAGGTAGAGGCATCAGGCTAATGCCATTAAAAGACCGAAGCACAAATGCTTTGGGAATTTATTAATATCAACCACGAGTTGGTAAATAGCCATTATACAATAACCGCCTTGTGCAAATCACACAAAAACCCCGGTCTGATATATACATACCTTACATATACATATCACCTGTACCATTAAGCATCCAAATAAGCTATAATATTTATATTGACCCCTATAATGGGAACCCTGTTAAACATTAAAGTGTCAGTGTGAAAATTGTTGCCGGCATAACTGTGTATCTATTTACGTACCCATCACAAACGCTGTATTTCACTCCTTTGGGTGTATGGGAAGTATCAGTAACATTTTAATTCAGAAAGAACAGAAAGGAGAAGAAAATGAAAGGAAGGAACAGGAGAATCATGGCAGCGTTGCTGGCATGCGGCATGATAATGCTGACGGCCTGCAGCCCTGAAGCGTTGAGCCAGGTAGGGCAGGCGTTTGAAGCAAAGATTGATGAAAGGATCGAAACAGCGCTTTCAGAACGCGCCACGGAGGAGAATACACCGCAGGATTATGAAATCGAAGAGAAGGAATTAGTGTTTTATATTCTTTCCAACGAGGACTCAGGCGATCGGCTGAATGTGGCATTTATCAACGGAAATACGGATGTTCCGTATATCAGCGTGGAAGATGCCAAAGATTGGATGGTGACGATTAACCAGAGTATGGGGGCAGAGGATTATGAGCTTTCGATTGAAGAAGACGGGGAACAGGTGACCATCAGTCGCGAAAACGGTTATCCCGTAGTTATTGACTGTAAGGAGGATACTATCGATTTCTGGGACTATGATGCCTTCCTTGCTTCTTCGATAAAGCCCACGCTTATGGATATTGTCGAATACAGGGGCATAGATGCGGAAGGAAATGCGGCGTTCTTTGAACACAGCGACAGTTCTTACCAGCGGTACGGAGAGGCGATCACGATACGTCCCGGGGATTACGGGATCGACCTTGTTCACGGGAATGGGAAATATTATATCCCGCTCCAGCTGTTCTCTGATTTCTTTTTGCAGAGCATGAATATCCAGCTTCTGTATAACGGTTCTGACGCATTTGCCATCGGCGGAGGAAATATATCGCTCGTTGCAGAGAAGTATTACAGCGTGGAGCATCCTGACGAAAGGAGCGAGGAACTGATCAACTTCACTTATAAAGAATTGTGCCTTGCGCTCGACAGCTTTTACGGCTTGAAGGAATCCCACGATATCACTGATTTTCATACTCTGTTTCTGGAAACTGACCTGGGCAGGAAGCTGGTGAGCAAAGACCCCCAGGAAGCCGCTCAGGCCATTGCGGACCTCTGCCATGTGCATCTTGATGACATGCACAGCGGTTTCGACGGCCGTTCGTGGATGATGGACGAGGAGCCTGAGATGAGGATGGGTCCTTCTTTAGAAAGGTTTAGGGCGGATCACTACAGATATCTGGATGCCAGGGCTGAATATTATCCGGATGGCTGCCCGGGTTATGAAGAAGTGGGGAATACGGCCTATATCACTTTTGACGGATTTACGTATACAGGCACCGATTACTATACGCAAGAGGCGGAGAATGATCCCGAGGATACCATGGGGCTCATGATCTATGCTTATAACCAGATCACCCGGAAGGACAGCCCTGTTGTAAATGTTGTGCTGGATCTTTCGAACAACGGCGGCGGCGCGGCCACAGCAGCCGCTTATGTGATAGGAATGATCTTAGGGGATGCTTCCATCAGCGTAAAGGATACATTGACGGGGGCACTGGTCACCCAGAATTACAAGGTAGATGCGAATCTGGACAGAAAATTTGATGAGAAGGATTCTCTTATTAACTACAATCTTTTCTGCCTGACCTCTCCCAAGAGCTTTTCCTGCGGAAACCTGGTTCCGAGCGCGCTCAAGAGTTCACATCTTGTGACGATCATCGGACAGACCTCCGGGGGCGGCTCCTGTGTCGTCCATCCTATTACCACGGCGGATGGCGTTGTGTTCCAGATTTCCGGCCCTTCGCGCTTAGCCTATATGAAGAACGGATCCTTCTACGATATCGACCAGGGCGTGGAGCCTGACTTCATCATCCCGACGCCGAAGCAGTTCTATGACAGGGAATATCTGACGGGATATATCAACGAGCTGATCGGAGTATCAGACTGACGACTAAAGGACAGACAAGGGGACAGACAATAAATATTTCCTTTAAAAGCGTATATGCCGGAGATTGGCTGGATAGAGCCGGGGGCTTCCTGATTCGGTTTATATACTATTGGTTATATCGAATTTTTGTGATTATTATTTCCATTCACTCTTTTAGGTGCCGGCGGACTCAGAGGACGGGAAGCCCCTGGAATATTCCGCACGGCCCCATATAGGGACGTTTCAGGACAGCTATCTTGTCAGAACGAAAGACTACGATATAGACCTCAGATATTTTCCGCACTTCAAGTTTGTACATATAGAAACACTTCTGTAAAAAGGGACTAAAATAAAACGACAAGTTAAGGATGGAGGTGAATTCGGATGCCGTTTCAGATCATCAGAAATGATATTACAAAAGTTAAAGCAGATGCGATCGTGAATACGGCTAATCCGAATGTTGTTGTCGGGAGCGGTACGGACAGTGCGATATATCATGCCGCCGGTGGAAAGCAGCTTTTGGCTGAACGTAAGAAGATCGGGATCATGATGCCAGGCGAAGCGGCACATACACCTGCTTTTAATCTTGATGCGAAGTATATTATCCACACTATAGGACCATCATGAGTCGACGGAAATCATAATGAGCGGGAGATCCTGCATTCCTGTTATGAGAAATCTTTGAATCTTGCGGCGGAACTTGAATGCAAGAGCATCGCTTTTCCGCTGATCGCTACCGGCGTATATGGATTCCCTAAGGATGAAGCTCTTCAGATTGCTCTGGCTGAAATCAATAAGTTCCTTCTGTCGCACGATATGAAGGTTATCCTTGTGGTATTTGACCGGAAGGCATTTGAACTGTCCGGCAAGCTGGTCGGGGATATCGAAGAATACATTGATGAGCATTCGGCGGATGAGATCCGTAATGCGGAATATGGCGGCAGAAGCAGAAATGAAAGATATGAACACCTGGAACGGATAGGGGCTTTACATTCTGCTGAGATGCTGGATTTTTTTGATGACGAAGAAGCGGAAGAGGATGAGCCTGAGGATCAGATAATTTATGCGGATGCAGCTCCGGTTTTTATGGATGTGTCCGGGAAGAGCCTGGATGAGGTGCTGGGCAGCTCTGAGGATACTTTCCGGCAGAAGCTTTTTAAGCTGATCGATGAAAGCGGTATGGATGATGTGTCCGTATATAAGAAGGCAAATATCGACCGGAAGGTTTTTTCAAGGATCAGGTGTAAAGAAGATTATAAGCCAAAGAAAAAGACGGCTGTGGCATTTGCTATAGCGCTGCAGCTGGATATGCCTACAATGCTGGATCTGCTATCCAGGGCAGAGATCGCTTTTTCACCAAGCAATAAGTTTGATCTGATCATCACTTACTTTATAACCAACGGCGTATATGACATTTATGAGATAAATGCAGCACTATTCAAATACGGGCAACCGATCTTAGGTGAGTGATCTTAGCGGAGTGGATTAGTCGCATGGTTATTCGAGTTCTCGGATAACCATGCGATAGATAAGAATGATCTGGAATCTCTGGTAGGGCATACTTTTACGAATCAGGAAGAGGTTCGGATGGTACCGGATATCTTGCAGAGCGGTGAGAATTTCTTTTTCCCGGTATTTACTGCTGCTGAAGAGATGGGAGAATACGGGAAGCAGTTTTCAAAATGCAGAGGCATTTCCTTGAAGCTATGGTGCTGGCACGAAATAATGAGAAGAATGTGAAGGGTATCGTGATCAATGCTTTTTCGGAGCCATTTGAGATTCCGGTGGAACTGTTTGATATCATCGCCGGGATGAAATCCAGTGTGGAAGGTACAGTTGAAGCAGATGATATCGATGTTACCGATACAGTAACCGCCGTGTGGGAGATAAAGTAATTTCCGGAAGAAGGGAGGCGTTTATTTATGATGATATCACCACGATCATATGTTGATGAGTTCAGGCATGAGCCTTTTGATAAGCTGATCGCAGAACGTGAGCGGCTTTATAAGGAGCTCAGGGCACTTGAAAAGGAAGCGTTCGACTCTGAAAAGAAGAGCGATGCATGGCTTATGAGACCTTCTGTGGATGTTCGGTATCAGATGTATCTGGAATATATGGCGGCGCTTTGCGAGTTTATTTCCGAAAAGTATCGGACTGAGATAGTTTGGGGAGAGACTTTGGAGGATTAGAAAAAAATGGTTCTGTCACAGCAATGTGTTGTTTTATGCCGTTTTTTTAGTCGTTTGACTTGTCCATAATAATAGCATACTTAATGACGGCTTGAAAAAGATTTTATTCCCCCACTTTCTGACATATTCTTAATATGGCTTCAATTTATGGCGTGGAAGTAAAGAATGTAAGGTGTCAGGCGGATCACGAGGGATGCGCTTTATACAGTGCGGATGTCTGGTATAACGGCAAGAAGTTAGGACACTGGTCGCAGGACTACTGGTGCGGATCATGCAGGACGGATTTTAATGAATCCCTTCTTGACGACGCAGTGGAAAAATACAGGAATTCCGATCTCGTGGAAGAGCGCTACAAGGCGGTCATTGACCCCGACATCATATCATGGAACATTCCTACATCTGAAAACCGGAGAAAGCGCTGTTTCGGCAGAACGGCGTTCTTTTTCTACACGCTTTTTGCTCGAAGGCATAGGTGAAATTAGAATTGCGGCTCCATAGTTGCTGTGTTAAAATGAATGGGCATGTATACATTTGCGACACGATTTGTTGAGGCAAGTAATAACTATAAATATCTGAGCGTTATAAAAGTGTGTTTGAAACGTGTTCTAAGAAAAATGAAATCGTCGAAATCCGCATAAACACTGGAAAAGGAGATTTAAAATGAAACTAGGAATCGTTATATGAAGTCCTATTTCATGTATCTCCATAAAACCTATTAAATCTCTTTGAAACCGCATATACACTGGGCTTGGGAAAAATTCATCTCACATATAACTTGTTATAGGTTCATATATTTTATAGAAAATTGGTGCCCTTGTGGTGCTCGATTTTGGGAGCCCAAGAAAACGATTATAACAATATTTCATTTGCGACAAGTTATTGAATCCCCAGGTTGGCAGTTAAAAATACAGAACACAGCATCGGATAGTCAAATGTCCGGTGCTGTATTAGAATAATGATTATAGTGTTAAAGAAAAAACAATTGGAGCAATTAACTTTCAGCATAACCGATCAACCATGTTGTGGACAAAGGACGCCACCCTTGACGGAACCTGTTGAAAACGCAAGACCGGTTCTGCCTATATCACAAGAATGATAATAGAGGCAGAGTAAAAGCAACAGTAAGTTATCTCCGAAGTTAAAACGAATCCCGTACTTGTGCGAGGAATTTCTCTGCAATTGGTGTGAAGGTTTGATACTTGTTCCATATCAGATACAGTTTGGTTTCCTGTTTCGGAGACAGAGGTCTCAATGCCAGATCGCTTTCTTCGGAGCAGTTTATGAGATGCTCAAAAGTGAGTAAGATACCGAGACCTTCTTTTGCAAACATGGAAGCATTATAAGATAGCCGAAAGGAGCCTTCAAGGCGGAGTTTCTTGTAGTGCTCTCCAGCCCATTCAGGTATTTCAATATTCCAGCTTTGTTCAGAGCAGTAGAGAGGCTGGCCGATAAGGTCAGTTGCTTTAATGCTCTTTTTCTTTGTCAGAGGATGGCTTTTTAACATAACAGCTCCC
>JAIKXO010000307.1 GCA_024684065.1 Lachnospiraceae bacterium | reverse complement strand
GATCAGAAGAAGGATAAATAGGTTTACCGACATTCTTTTAAAGCTCATGTAGGGATTATGCAAAAGGAACAGAAGGAACAAAGCCGTGATCACAAACCCCGCCGGCAGCAGAATACGCAGTCTGTTTCCTTCATCATTGTTTTCGGGAGCTTCTAAAAAATCCATATATCCCCTGTATCCTATAACTATGACAGCTCCGCTTAAGAAATAGGAATATCTGAAAGGAAAACCAACGGGATTATTAAAGCCATGCCATACCGCGTCAAATGTGTTTATCATCATGCTCATGATTAACGCCAGGACAATGAATAACGACGATATTTTTTCTCTCAACGGCCGTTTTCCGAAGAAATACACTAGAACAAATAAAAAGGCTGTAAGAGAACAATATACCATGGGCAGCACGGATATTTCATCGTTACCCGCATAAAAGCAGGAAATAAAGTCAGATATTCTGAACTTCCTGTAAAATGACAGATCGGCATTAAGACTGTTTTTTTCGCCCCTCAGGGAAAGCGCCGTCATAAAAAGGAATACCCCGTCCGTACAAAGCGCCGTGAATAATGAAAAAATAACGGCAGGAAGCCTTTTTATATAGATACTGTCTTTTATCACCCTGCTTGCAAATATGATAACAAAAAAGATCATCAGCATATATCCCAGATAATAGCTCATAAACAGATACAGGGATGTCAGAAGGATAAAAGGGAGCCTCCCGCATTTTCTGTCAAGCAGCTTCAGATAATAAAGAACCACTAAAGGCAGCAGGGCAAGATTTGAAAAATATATCGTCAGCACAAAATAACTGAAGATAAAGCCCATTCCGGCATAGGCGGTTGAAAAGATAAGGGAATGGCAGGAAGGACGGTTTATATTGTTAAGGAGGACTGAAGCGGAAAGCCCGCAGAGTGAAACCTGTAAAAGCAATAAAACCTCTATTCCGACGGCAATCTTTTCTTCAGGAAAGAAAAAAAGTATCAGAAGTAAGGGGTTATTCAGATAATATGCGCAAAACCCCGGCATATCACCGCCCAGATTTTTCATAAAGGTATAGGAAAAGTCATTGCCTGAGGCAAATATGTTCCGAAAATAGGAATAAAAGGCGACAAACTGCCTCCCCATGTCTCCCGTCAGTACCGAGTGTGCTCCAAAAGGATAAATTCCGCATATCATATAAAGAACAATCACTAACGCAGCTGAGAGCAGAAAGGAAAGAAGGTATAGCCTAGGCTTTATTTGTGAAGGTTTTGCAGATGTCATCATGATATATATTATCCCATCCGGGGTCTTAATTGTCCATGTTTTGTTGAAATTTAAGTGAAAATAAAGTATAGTATCTTAGTTACGGGCCACTATAGTGAGTCGGTAAATACATATCAGAGCGGATTTTATGAAAAAAGTATTGATAATAGGCGCGGGGCCTGCGGGGCTGACAGCTGCTTATGAATTATTATACAATTCTACGGAATATGAAGTTACAGTCCTTGAGGAAAGCGATGTATTCGGCGGTATTTCCAAAACGGTAAACTATAAAGGAAACCGCATGGATATGGGCGGACACAGGTTTTTTTCCAAAGTTCCCAGGGTAAACGAATGGTGGGAAAAGATACTTCCGCTTCAGGGAAGCCCTTCCTATGATGACAGAGTCCTTAAAAGAGAATCCTTTCTTAAGGCAGGAGGACCTGATCCGGAAAAGACCGACAGGGTCATGCTTAAGAGAAAGCGTATCTCGAGGATACTGTTTAACAGCAGATTCTTTGATTACCCTATCTCCTTAAAACTTCAGACACTAAAGAACATGGGATTCTTAACAACTCTTCAGGTAGGGTTCAGCTACCTTAAGTCTGTTTTGTTCAAGAGAAAAGAGGATTCCCTTGAGGATTTCTATATCAACAGGTTCGGAAAAAAACTCTATTCCATGTTCTTTGAAAGATATACGCAAAACCTCTGGGGAAGGCATCCCAGGGATATTTCTCCTGAATGGGGAGCGCAGAGAGTAAAAGGACTTTCAATAAAGGCGATACTACAGGATATTTTTGATAAGATCACAAAAAAGAAGGATCGAAATATCGAGACCTCACTGATAGAAGAGTTTTCTTATCCCAAGCTGGGACCGGGAGAGCTCTGGGAAGTTACGGCCGGAGAAATAGAGAAAAATGACAGGGGAACAATAATAAAGGGTGCTAAAGTCATAGGCCTTGTCATGGATGAAGAAACTGATCCTCTGTCAGTAAAAGGCCTTAAATATTCAAAAGATAATGAGATCTTTACCATAGAAGGCGATATCGTTATTTCCTCCATGCCTCTAAAGGAACTTATAGAGGGTATGGATAAAGTTCCGGAGGATATAGTAAGGATCGCTTCCGGACTTCCCTATAGGGATTATATGGTCCTTGGAGTTTTGTTAAACGGGCTTAAGCTTAAGAATCACACGACAGAGAAAACGATAGGCGATATCATTCCGGATAACTGGGTGTATGTTCATGACCGCAGGGTTAAAATGGGAAGATTTCAGCTGTTTAACAACTGGTCTCCCTATATGGTTAAGGATATTGAAAAAACCGTATGGCTTGGACTTGAGTATTTCTGCAATGAAGGCGATGAGCTCTGGAGCCTTTCCGATGAGGATTTTGCAGAGCTTGCCATAACGGAGATGAAGGATATCGGTCTTATCGACAGCAGGGATATGGTACTCGACTGGCACGTTGAGCGGATCAGAAAGGCATATCCCGCATATTTTGATACTTATTCCGAGATCGAAAAGCTCAGGGATTATCTGAACAGTATCCCTAACCTGTACTGCGTCGGAAGGAACGGACAGCACAGATATAACAACATGGATCATTCCATGTGCACTTCCTTTGAGGCTGTAAAAAACATCCTGTCTGGCAGGACAGACAAGAGCAATATCTGGAACGTAAATACGGAGCAGGAATACCATGAACAGCAAAAACAGAATCCTTGATAAGTGCAGTCCTTACAGAGTATTTACAGCTGTTATGTCAGCCGGCACTGTTTTCTTTTTGGTTTTTGCTTTCCTTAATGAAAGCAGGGCTACTTTTGACTGGCTCATCATGCAGCATACCAGTGATTACAGCTTTGCGGATTATTTTTATCATATATTTTACGGGAGCGACCTGACAAAGACCTATAATTCATTTGATGTAGACCCCTGTTTCCCGCCCTTTGCTTACCTGGTATATCATTATCTGTATAAGATAGCACCTGTCGCCGGAATGACTTCCTTAAGGGAGGTTCAGTCCTATCCGTATTACATGTTTATTTTTGTGATATGCATGTCGTTGGTTATAGTGCTTTTCTCGTATGCTGTAGATTTTTTTATGGGAAGCGCGGACAATAAAAAGAAGGCTGAAAATCTCCTTCTTACAATACTTCTGCTGTTTTCTGTCCCTATCGGCGCCTCAGCAGTCGAAAGAGCAAATTCCGCGCTTATAGTACTGGTCCTTCTGATATATGCGATGGCTTTCAGGGATTCGGACCATAAAGCATTAAGGGAGCTTTCTTTGATCCTCATCGCAATATGCGCAAATCTCAAGCTTTATCCGGCTATATTCGGACTTTTATATATCAAGGAAAAAAGGTGGAAGGAAGCCCTGAGGCTTATCCTTTACGGGGTACTCTTATTTATTATCCCCTTTTTCTTTATGGAAGGTATCAAAAGTATCAAAGAGTTCCTTGTCATTATTTATCTGATGCAGGGACGCAGTATCGAAAGGCTCACTACGGTAAGGGGAGTTGTAACTTCATTATATATGTACCTCGGAGGCGAGGAAGCCAAATGGACCGGACATCACATAGGAATGATCGCGGAAAACATCTATCTCCTGATAACCTTAGCATGCTTTTTCATAAACAGGAACAAATGGAAATCAATGTTTCTTCTGATCAGTCCCATGGTAGT
>JAIKXO010000282.1 GCA_024684065.1 Lachnospiraceae bacterium | reverse complement strand
CCGGATCCACTATCACAGAACCGCCGGATCTTACCACAAAGAACGCTCCGGTAGAGCGAACCGCAAATGATGCCGCCTTATCTTCCTTCAGGTTTATCTTCAGCACATTGCCGCCCAGCTTAAAGGATCCCGATTCAGAGGTATCCAGTCCGCTGCTGTCCACCTCTACAGAATCCGAATTATGCCAGTCAGTGATCGGAGCGGGACCATTCTTGTACACGGAATAGGTTTCACTGTCCGGTCTCCCGTCAGCATCAAGATCACGCACGAAAATATCCTTCGAATATGTGGCCGGAGCAGTACCTCCCTTATCTACCTCAATAGGTACAGCCGCTTCGATATAAACAGGCTGCGTGGTTATAGTAAGCTCTATGGGCTCACCCGAACTTTCTACGCCGAGATAGGAAGGCCTGACATATATCTTTCCACCTACGGCAAAGACTGACCTGTCAAGCTTTTCGGCCGTTACAAACGGACCACCGGCTGCAGCTGCAAACAGGAATACGGAATTTTCTGTCACATCCTCCGCATCGCCGTCCAAGGTCATATTACTTGATACACGGATAAGCCCTTTCATATATTTCATGGCTTTCCTGCTGTCCGTGAGCTTATAAACCTTTCCGTAGGTGATCTCAGAGTCTTTGATGAGGGCTGATGAAACAGTCCCCTTAGGTACCACGCCGACTCTTAAACTGTTACCGTGATGACTGGTTATCAGGGCATAGGTTGGATCATCCTTTCCCGTAGCTTTTTCTTTTAGTTTCAGTTTGTCTGTATTATCGATATTCAGGGAAAGATATCCGTCCATCCCCTCAGTAAGTTCAGGAATAGTGAAACTATCTCCGGGTTTGAGTATATCATCTACATAGATATACTTAGTATCATCACTATTCCATATGTTTAAATAAACAGACACTTCCGGTTCACCGTCAAGATCAAAAATATCCTTTGCCGGTATGCTTTCTCCTTTATTGTCAAGCTTTCTTGTATCTCCGGAAAGCCTGAATCCCAGATCCTCATAGGAGATGGTTTCACCGGAGCTGAATATATATTTTCCGTCTCTGTATCTGCCATTACCGGTTTTAAGTGATACTGCAAGATTTATTTCGGTAGGCTTGATGAAAAATCTTGTATTTTCAGAATGTACCACACCTCGAAACCACCTTGTCTCATCATTGGGGTAGAAGAAGACAAGGACATCATACTCTCCTATGGACCATCCATCGTCATCATCATACTGTTCCGTTACCTCACAGCCGTATTTTTTGGCTTCGTCTATATCATTTGCGGAAAGAAATTTATCCCTGTCCTCGTCTTCGCCTTCAATGACCTTTCTTGCGACTATTCTGAAATCACCTTCAGCCTGTACCTTTTCTTCAAAACGCATACTGTCTCTTGAGAAGGCTTTGATCCAGAATCTGCAGTCCGGATAAACATCCCACCAGCCTCTGTCATAGTGATAGCCGTCATCCACGTAGGAGTCAGGAACCAGTCCTTCACGATATGAAGTAATGATCGATTCATCCTCAAGGCTGTCATCGTAAGGAATATGATAATCAAACGGCGACAGGACAACATATTCTTTGCTGAAATCTCCTGCAGTCAGGTCGGCCAGAACACCCACCGCACTGCTTTCGACATCCTCAGGATTGAAATATCTTGCATAGATACGGTATGTTTTTCCGTTTTCAATGTTCAGGAGCTGCCCGTCTTTACTGTAATATTTGTTTATAACTGTCGCATAATCAGAGTAATCATACCTTTGATCCTCGTCAACTGCCCTGGTCCATTTTGATACGGGAAGCTCTTTTATTTCCGTAAGGCTGACACCGGTATCAGCTGCAAGAAATGCTATGTTTGCACGTCCTTTTTTGTAAGCCGATTTGACGTATTCAAGCATAAAATCAGTTTTGTTTGATGATATACCATAAAGCAATTGATCCGTGGGGGCGGATGCCCTGTAAACTATGGGTGCGGATTTTGTGATATGCTCAGAGTCAAAGGCATAGATTTCATGAGAATAATCTTGCATCTCTCCATCCCTTTTGACTTTGTACTGTATTCTGTACTTGTCCTGTGCATTTTCAGAAACCGCAGAATCGTAGCCATAACCCTCGCCCTTACACCATGCCTTAAGCTTTACCTCATATCCGGCAATAAAATCATCATCAAATTCAAGAGGCTCTCCGTTTCCATCATGAAGGTCGGTAGTCACAAAACTCGAGTTATAATCGTCGTAATGTTCTATACCGTAACGTAAAGCTTTATCCGTCTTTGCTATGGCCATAGTCTCCTGTCCCGATACACAGGCATATACGCCGCCATCATCCTTTTTCTTCAGTTCAAAAGTCCTGTTTTCAACATCGCTTACGGCTTTTCCGGTTTTTCCTGTACGGAGCCAAAAGGTCTGACCCTCACATCTGAAATAAAAATCATTAAACTCATTTGTTGCCAGATCCGCTACATTGGAAATGTCCGCACTTCCGAAACTCTCCGGAATGTTCGCGATAGTGGAACCATCTGCTTTAAGAGCGGTTACTGCGGGATAGTAATAGAAATAATACTTAAGACTCCTCGTTCCATAGTCCAGCACAAAATAATAACCGTCCTCATTAAGAATATGCATTACATTTCCGTTGACCATCATACTGAGCGTGTCATATACCTTTGTCCCGCTGACATACTCTGTACTGCTTACCTTGAATTCCTTTGTATCCTCATATATAACCTCATCCTGGTCTTTGCCATAGCCCACAAGAGTGAAGCCGTTTTCATCCTCCACTGTTGAAAGCTCGTTGATATATACCTTTCCTTCAAGACTTTCATCCACTGAAACTGAGGTAGGAAAGCCCTTCAGTCCACCCTCTACTATAAATTCATAGCCATCCGGCACCGTTGAAGCTGCGCTTATTGTGATCTTTGCATTGGCATAAGTTCTGCCATCGCTGTCATCTCTCTCCGGATCATAGATGATCGTTCCCTGGCCTGCACCGGCGGAATAGGTCACGATCCATCCGTCTTCTGCATTCCCCGACCAGACAGGCTCGCCACCTTCATTCTGCCAGGCTATCCATCCATCAGGTGAAACCGTTGTTCCCGCAGGCTCCTCATCTTCAGCCTCCTGCTTCTTGCCGGCAGGCTCTGACTGCTTTGCATCCGGTTCATATACCTCCTGATCCGAAACAGACCCTGCTTCCTCCAGCTCCCCGGCAGGTTCAGCCTCCTCCTGCCCATCGGACGGAACCGATCCGTCCTGACCGGCATCAGGTGAGGATATCTCCTGATCATCAGTAAAAGCTTCCTCCTGTCCTGTCATATTGTCCCCAAATACAACAAGACCCTGTCCCATGGAAAGAATCATGGACAGGGTTAGAAGCAATGAAAGCCATTTCCTTACATGTAACCGTGACTTCTTATTCATACCTTTCTCCTTCCCTCATGCAGATGCATGGAAGAATACATATACAAAGCGTCTGTCTAAAAACAGTTCCCACCAACTATTTTACCATAAACAGAGGATTTAGTCAATCCTAAAATCCCAGCCTAATTATACACAAAAAATTTCAAAATTTGTAATAATTTTTATCCGAAAATGGAAATCTTAAATTCTACTATCCTATCCTCCAGTGGAATTCAGTCCAGCACAAGTGGAGCCAGGTCAGCAAAAGCATCTAACGAAATACACAAGCAGACACTGGATAAGGCAGCAATCCAAACCGGACTGCTGCCTTACTGGCATCACTATGATGACCGGGCCGCGTAAGCCCTTCACTTCATGGGCTTTGAGCCTATCTTGAAGGTGAAGGTCTTGGTGCCGCCATAGGCTCCCTTGCCCCTTAATGTAACCTTGGCCGTGCCCAGGAACCTGTTGTCGGTTATGGACATGATCTCGAAATCATCCCCGTTGAGGGATTTCTTTTCCCCTTTCACCTTGAGGGTGAATTCGATGTCTTCCGTCTTCAAAGGTATCACGTCATTTCCATTATTGTAGAAATAGGTGACGCCCTTCTTTATCTTTGCGGTACCCTTGCTGATATCCATGTCGGTCCCCACGAACCTGTAATAGCTCTTGAGTTCGTTTTCACCGCCCTCGATCTTATAAGGACTCTTTTCGCCGGAAATGCTCACATTTACCCGGACCTCTATCATCGTGCCGTCGGGTATGCTGTCACCGGCGGATATGGTTTCCCCTGCCTTCTTCTCCGTTCCATCGGTGAGGGCAGTGTCCTCTGCGTAGAAGTAGCTGACCGCATCGGCTCCGAGGGCATCCAGGTCTTTATTGTTGCCAAGAGACACCGCCTTGCCGCCGTCCATGAGTTTCGGTGCCGGCAGGAAGTACCCGCTCTTCCCCTTTGCGTTCCGGGCCACGTCCGGCACCACAGGGGTCACGCTGTCAACGACATTAGCCTTTTTGATATTGAAATAGCCGTTTGCGTTTTTCCCCGTATAATTTCCCCTGCCCTTGATCACTGCAGCAGGGCGTGCGCCAGCCCTAAGCTTGCTGAAGTCCTCAGCCAGCTTGGTATTGTTCTTGTACGAAACAGTGAAATCAACACCTTCCTTCAGGACATGCCCGTTCACTTTGACCGCCACCTTCGGCTTGGCGCCGGCCTTGCAGAACACGGGATCGCCCTCAGGGAACTGAACTTCCACTTTAGATACCTGGCCCTTCTTTGCGTCGTTCAGGTTATAAGGCTTAACGTTGATTTTCTTACTGAGTTTCCCGTAATACGCCCCCGTTCCTGTGAAGGTAAGGGTGAATTTACCGGTGGTGCCGTAATTCGTGCTGTCTACCGTATAATCCTTGCCCTCCACAAGCACCCTGCTGCTTCCGTTCACTGCTGCATAAAGAGTCACGGCATTCCAGCCGTTCGCTTTAACTGCCTTATCCACAGGATTGAACAGGTCTGTCAATGTGACCACGCCTCCGGTATAACCGATGGAGGTGTAAAGACCGGCAACCTTCACCTTTTTAATGGGAAGGCCGGTGATATCATAATTCACGGCCTTCGTCCCATAGACACTTCTGCCCTCGGCCTTAAGCCCTGCCCCGATGACCTTCAGCTTCCGCTTTCCGGAATTCGTGCAGTCGCCCACAGCCTCTACCGTATAATCTTCCCCGTAGACCAGACGCTCTCCGTTTGCAAGCACATAGGCGAGAGGAGCCTTTCCATCCCTATTGTCAAAGACCCTCTCCAGGTTCAGGGACTTGTCAGGATTATAATAAGCCTTTTCAGACCCGCCGGCATTGTCATAGTAAGGAAGCTTAAGGGGCTTGCCGTTCCCGTCTGTCACCTTTGCGGCTCCCAGCTGTACTGTGTTCGGATCGCCGGGATCCACTGCAACTATGCCGAAGGCCGCGCCGTCCCCGGTGAAGCTCCCGGTTTCAGAAGCTGCTACCAGCGCAGTATAGGTTTTCCCCGCCTCCGCTATGGTGCCGGAGGTCAGCTTGTTGTCGCTGAGCGTTCCCTCATAGAACCTGAGAACGTAATCCTTGTTCCGGACGAGGTTCTTTCCATTGAATTCCACCAGGGGCTTCAGTCTTCCGAAATCAGCGCCTGGAGCGATGGTCATCACTTCATCTGAAACAAGCTCAGCCTGTGCCATGGGCGCCTTTGCTATCGTAAAGGTGAATACTGCATTCTGTGAATAGTTGCCCTTTCCCTTTATAGTTAATGCCGGCGCTTTTGCAGAACCCGCATCAGCCACAGCCACGTTGTTCTTAAAGGCCAGGGTGTAATCCCTGTTTTCCACCATTCTGGTGGTCCCGGCGAACACTTCTGCCTTGTCGTTAAAGGTGATCTTATTACCGGTATAGGGGACTTCAAATTCGGTCTTTCCCTGGCTCCTGTATACCTTTCCTCCGATACCGTACCACACGTCATCCGGAACGTTGGAGAGCTTATTGTCAAATGCTTCCCTGTAACCCTCGGCGTCTCCCCAGTCCTCCACCTTGTAAATAAAGGATGCGGAACTGCTCTTCTTGCGGTTCCTTACGGCAATTGCATTGATGGTGACAGTCTCTCTGATCACGATTGCATCACTGAAACGGTAAGTACCCTCGCCGGGCTTCCCGCTATCATCGATCACAGGAAATTTTTCATTAAAGGCATAGTAGATCTCCATTCCTGCGGTCTCGCAATTCAGAAGGATCCTGGTCCCGAAGGGCACCACAGACCCCGAAGGGATGTTTGCGGTGATGGCTCCGGTGGTCGCATGACCATTGATGGTGAGGGTGCACACTGCCCTGTAATCCTTTCCTTTCAGTTTTACAGTCACTATGATCTGGACTGTCCGGGGATCGATGATCTCCATACACTTTTCAGTCAAAGTGACCGTGACCGGAACCACCTTCCTGTCTCCTGAAGGTGAGGAAGCTCCCTTTACCGCCGTGGCAAGGTCGGAGAGCTCTGTTCCGTCAGCAGAAGTGTATGCTCCCACAGAGATATCCGCGTCAGCAATGGTCCCCAGCACTGTGGCATCGATAGTCACCTGCGCACCTGTCTTTGCCATGACGACTTCCTTACTCTTATTAAGCTCCACCGGACCCGTGACCTTCTCGTTCCAGCCCGCATAGATCGTCTGGCTCTTTGTGATCGCATATTCATACAGATCCAGGGGTTCGCCGGTGCAGTCTTCATCCATAAACCAGCCTTTCAGCGTGGTATAGCCGTCATCATGCTCCACGGCGGGGGCCTTTGCGCGTATGGGTTCCCCTCTCGCTATCTTCACACTGTATTTTCCATCAGGATCAGGGTTTACGGATACAAAGTGTCCTTCCTTGGGATCGAAGGTGACTGTCCAGAAGGGCTTGTAAACCGCGTGGAACATCACATCACCCGTGACCTTCATTTCCAGTATCTCATCCTTACTCACCTTCGTCTCATCAGGCCTTGCAGGATCCGTACACCAGAATCCGAACACCTTGTCCGGATCATCGATCAAAGGGTCGTCGGGTACCGCTGCGTTTTTATTGCTCCGGTACTGAGTACCCTCGGCAGCCTTATATTGCAGGGTTTTCTTGTCACCCTTCATGATACCGCTCCCGGCATCAAAGGTAACCGTGAAATTGTTCTTCCAGTAAGCTACCAGGGTCACATCCCCTTTGGGGACATAGTTCACAGACGAGCCGCTGTCATCACTGCTCAGATTATCTTTATGCTCCGTATCCGTGATCAGGTACCAGCCGCAGAAGGTCTTCGCATCATCCTCGTAATAAGGCCTATCCACGCCGCTTACATTTTCTCCATCAGCAACCCTCCTGAAAGAAGGCTCAAAATGATTCACATAACCTCCGCCCTCGTTTTTCCTGTAGTAACCTCCGTTATAACTTAAGGTCACCCTGTGGCAGTGCTTGTATCCCGCAGTCACAGTGGTGTCCGCAGTAAATTCATGATGGTCAAAGCTTTCAATCCTTGTGGTTCCTATATACCACGCGTCAAAGACCAGGTGGTCATCATCGATAACGGGATCGTCAGGATAGTTGTTAAGTTTCCTGTCGGCTTCGGTGCGGAAAGATACCATGTCCGCATCCTCCACATCCTTTCCCTGCTTGCTGTCGTAATACCCGTATTTCCCGCCCTTGGCGTCAAAGGTGACCTTGTAGCTTTTCACGTATTTGGCCTTAAGGGTCGTATCCTTTGTGAAAACATGACTACTGAAGTTTTCTATCTTTGTGTTCCCGTCATACCATCCCTCAAAGACCTGATCCTCGCTGGCGCTCACGGGATCATTCGGTTTTTTCTCCATCCCCAGTACGCCGTTTTTATCGGTGCTGAAAGGGATCCTGTCGGCGTTATCCACATTTTTCCCCAGATCACTGTCATAATATCTGTAGCTGCCTCCGTCTGCATCGAAGGTGACGACCTTAAAGGCATCCTCCCAGTGGGCATACCAGGTGATATCGGCAGTAAGGCTCTCTATGCTTACCTGAGTATAATCAGAAGTGTCTGTCACACCGGCCATGAGTTCCCCACCGGTTTTTTCCGAATACCAGCCTGTAAACTTCTTATGCTTATCCTCATGTTTAGGGTTGTACGGACGTTCGTCTATTTTTCCGCCGGAAGGAACGCCAAAGGCCCTGGAAGCCTTTTTTTCATTATCCGTATAATAATCACAGAAATAAGCATTATCTCCGGAATCCAGGGTCAGAACTATATTGGATGGGGTCCAGCCGGCATAAAGATCCAGATCGGAATCACTTTCCAGTTTGATATAATAATAATCGTTGGTACCGTCCCATACCGTGGTACAGCTGTAGTCATTGTACTTCGTCACGGGGGTTTCCGTATTTTCGTCCGTATACCAGTCAGTAAAGGCTTGTCTGGCATCGGAATGATGAGGAATATCATTATTCGACGTATTGGTCAATCTCTTACATGGGGAATTGATCACCTCCTGTCTGACCGATTTTTTTCCGCTGTCATCTTTGTAATACCCATTTCCGTTACCACCGGCATGGAATGTGAGCACATGCTTTTCGGAACTGTATATGGCATAGAGAACAGTATCCTTTGCAGGGATATATTCATCGATCTCCTGGATCAGTTCGCCGCCCTCGGTCTCCGACCAGCCTTTCAGGACGTAATGAAGATCATTGAATTTGTAAACAGTACTGTTATTTGCAGGCAGGGCATAATCACCGGAAAAAGCCACTCCACTGGGCACCGTTATCTCAAATTCGCTGCCATCAGTGGATTTTGATAAAGTATTACCGATATAGACCGCTGTCTCACCCAGTTTAAAGGTCACGGTCCGTAATTCCTGAGTCCAGCCTGCATATACGGTGGTTCCGGCCTGAGGCGCCGAAGCCAGAGTGTACAGATTTTTCGAGTTCAGCTTCTGGGTACAATCACTGTCCGCATACCAGCCGTTGAAATACCAGTTATTACGCATAGGGAGATATACATCGAACTGGAGGGAGGATTTATTGTCATCCTGAATGAAGAGGCTGTCCACATAAGATTTGCTCTCGGTATTCCACACCTGACCGCCGTTTCCGTCCACCTTGCAGGCTGTAAGCCAGCCGGCGTACAATGTAGTGCCGGGAGTAGGCGGGTT
>JAIKXO010000276.1 GCA_024684065.1 Lachnospiraceae bacterium | reverse complement strand
CCTCCCTCGGCAAGCATGCACCGCCTTCTTCTGCAGAAGCTCTTTGCATTCGTGATTCCTTCGCCGGTAGGACCCGCGATCGTCATGGTGCAGTGTCCTTCGCCGCCGATCCCCACACCTGCCTTGGTACAGCTGTTTTTCACATAGATCGTTGTCTCGATAAGCCTGCCGAACTTAGTCAGATGATCTACATCCCTGGAGAAGATCGACGAGGTATGGCGGTTCCCGTGCTCAGCCACCAGTGCACACTCAATGGCTTCCTCAAAGCTTTCGCAGGATACCACGGGAAGCACGGGCATAAGCTGCTCCACCATAACGAAAGGATGAACCGCATTTACCGTACATACGGCGAGACGGCAGGTATCGGGAACGGATACTCCGATCTCTCTTAATATCTTTGAAGCATTCTGTCCCACCCAGGTCTTGTTCACCTCAAAACCGTCGCCGTTCTTCTTCTTCTGGAGGCAGACAGAAACAAGACGCTCTGTCTGTTCAGAACTTAATATATAAGCCCCTTCATTTCTGATGAGGTCTATAAACCGGTCAAAGCCGGGCTTTACGACAAAGACCTCTTTTTCCGCAAAGCAGAGGATGTTATTGTCAAAGGAAGCGCCCTCGTATATCTTTTTTGCGGCAAGCTCAAGATCTGCCGTTTCATCAACGATGACAGGCGGATTTCCGGCTCCGGCGCCGATACATTTTTTGCCGGAACGTAAAAGCGCGTTTACCATGCCCATTCCCCCGGTACCGGCCATAAGCCTTATCCTTGGATCCGCCGCAAGCTCGTCAACGGTCTCCATTGTGGGATCCTTAAGCATGGTGATGAGGTTTTCGGGCCCGCCGGCGCTTATTATGGCTCGGTTTAAAACCTTTACGCATTCGGCGGAGACTCTTTTTGCACGCGGGTGTACGTTAAAAACGACCGTATTTCCGCCGGAGATCATGCTGATCGTATTGTTGATGATGGTTTCCGTCGGATTGGTAGTGGGAGTGATGGAACAGATCACTCCGAAAGGAGCGTATTCCTCAAGCATAAGTCCAGCATCGCCTGAGATGGCTT
This sequence comes from Lachnospiraceae bacterium, assembly GCA_024684065.1. The sequence continues at coordinate 1,990 of JAIKXO010000276.1, read as the reverse complement.
CCGTATTTAAGCATTCCGGACCGGGAGTCTTTTCAATGACGGCGATATGCTTTTCCACCTTGTCCTCAAAGCGTCCCATGCCTGTTTCTTTTAGAACCTTTTCTGCCCATTCATTGATATGTTCACGTGAGGTCCGCCGGATCTCCTCGACTATGCGCTTCCTGTCCTCCACTTTGTAGTTTGCGACCCAGTCTCTCTGAGCCTTAAAGGCGGCCTCGACAGCATCGCCTGTTTTTTCGAATACTCCGAGATCGCCTTTGCCGGTGCCTTTCGGGACAAATTCCGAAACGACCTGCTTAACGATCCTTTCTATCTCTTCGGTACTGATCTTATTCGAACCGGTGTTCATGGCAGATCCCGTGCCCCTGTCACCGGGTCTTACGAGTGGAGTAACGCCCGGTAATGAGGGCGTACTGCCTGCTGATTCAATGTTTTCTCTGTTGTTCAATTCCTGTAAGGCCTCGCTTTCTGTGAATTGTGTTCATGATAATATAATAAGTTATTATCACTTTGATTTCAACCCTTCAGACAGTCTTTCACAGCACTGCTCCGATATACGAAATAAATCGTGCGCTTTGTCACGAACCCCGGTTCGTGCCGGTTCGACCGTAAGATCGAATCATTTCCCTGCCGTAAACAGCGTGAAACCTGTGATTTATTCCCGCATCGTACAATTATGTAAAATGATGTGCTGTTCAGGGTTATTTATAAAAATTGTATTGATTTTTCGTGAAACCTTTGTATAATATTATGCATACATGGATAATTTCCGCGAGGGAAATTAGTCAATATTAACAAAAAGGAGGTTTTTTGTATGAAAAAGCTATGGGCAGTTTTGCTGGCTGCATCTATGACGCTTGGTTTGTGCGCTTGCGCCGGTGTTCCGACGGCTCCCGCGGGTGAGGCTCCCGCAGCGGTAGAGGAGGCAGCTCCGGCCGACGAGGCGGCTCCGGCTGCGGCTGAGACAACGGGAGATAATCCTGTAGCAGGCAAGAAGGTGGCTTATGTTATGCTTCTTCCTTCGGCTACGATTTTCCAGATGTGGAAGGATTCCTGCCAGAATCTCTGCGATGCCTTGGGCGTACAGTTTGATTTCTTCTTCTGTGACGGCGACTTCAATAAGTGGCAGGATACGATACGTACCTGTGCTTCTGCCGGTTATGACGGATTGCTCGTCAGCCACGGAAATCAGGATGGCTCCTATGTATTCCTGAAAGAGATCACGGAGCAGTATCCGGATATGAAGATAGTTACTTTTGATACACAGTTCTATACAGACGGTGAGTATCAGAAGCTTGACGGCGTTACACAGTTCTTCCAGCAGGATGACAGCCTTGTAACGGTTCTTCTTGACAAGTTCATCGAAGACTTCGGTGAGGGTGTCCGCCTGATCAAGGTTTGGAGAGGACCTAACTACAACAGCCCGTTTGACCGCCGTGAGGTAGGTTGGGAAGCTTATGAAGATGCCGGCAAGATCGTGACGGTTGGCGAGGTTCAGCCTCTTCAGGATACCATGGATTCTGCGAATACGGTATTTGCAGCATATCTTCAGAGCGTAAAGAGAGAAGATGTTGATGCCGTAGTTGTATACTATGACCTTTATGGACAGGGCGTTTACACGGCTATAACCGAGAACGCGAACTTCAGCGGCGACAATGCTCTTCCGATGGCTTCGGTTGATATCGATCCCGTTGATATCACAAATATGCAGACCAATCCCGATATCTGGACTGCAGCCGGAACCACTGACTGGACATTAAACGGTGAGATCGGAATGCGTATGCTTCTTCTTGAGATCGCAGGCGAGTATGACAAGATCTATGATCCTGCTTCAGGGAAGACAGGCGTTGACTATGTTGAGATCCCCGGTTCCTGTATCCGTGCGGATGCTCTGAAGGATGATTCGACGGTTGAGAACCTTGGCGAAATCGCAAGCGATACCTATGGCAATCTGGATTATCTGTCAGAGACAGACTGGATGCCTAAGGAC
>JAIKXO010000235.1 GCA_024684065.1 Lachnospiraceae bacterium | reverse complement strand
AGCCCACTTATTCTTCTTCTTGCTCCCGATACTCGTAGCGACCGTTTCCCTGGAGTGCTTGGATGATCATGAGTGCCATTTCTTCCGTGAATGCCACCGCAACGGGGATGGATGATTCCATCCCCGCTTCATTTTCTTCGTACCGCCTAATCTCGTATCTCATGCCGTTTCCTCCTGCTGCAATTCCGGATGCATCTCTCTGACAGCGGCCATATTGGTTAAATACTCTTCCCGTTGAATAGGTGTCACGAGCCGGATGTCGCTCGACTTGTGGGCTCTGCTGAATGCTGTGTAAAGCTGCCCCGCTTCAAAATACCCGCCTACAATATTGATCTTGTCAAACTCCAGACCTTGTGCCCTATTTACCGTAATTGCATATGCCAATCGGATGGGAAAAGCATTGCCGTGGTGATAGTCCTTGTGAACAAATACGTCAGTTTCCTTTACTTTTAACACAATGAAATCATCGGTCATCCGCTTTACAACGCCACGCGTCCCGTTCTGATAGCTTCTGTTCTTCGCGTTAATGGTTGTCATCACCGGCATCCCTTTCCCCAGCCGGATTGTGTGAATCCCAGCATCATAGTATGCTTGGTAACTTCGTGTATATCCGGAGAAACGTTCCACTGTCTCGTTGTTATAGCGGTCTACCTGTTCCCTGGTGGCGCAGATGTAAGCGCTGTTCGGCTGGGATAGCACATCCCATGCGGCTCCCGGTTGAATCATTCTCATCACCTGATCAAACGCGACAACTTTGCCATCATGCATTAATTGGAGTGTCTCTGCGAACGCCGGATCTTCACCCGCTCGGTAGTTTTTCGCAAGGAAGATCTTATCACACGGCCGTTCTCGCCATTGTCTGCATTCAAAGGCATATCCGCTTACAATGGGATCTGTGAGGATGGAGGCATAGATCTCGCTCTCTTCTTTAGGAATGAACGGGGCAATCTGGCAAAAATCGCCGCTGAAAATCAGGATCACGGTGTGGTGGTATTTCGCTTCCATCTTGTCGCGCATGCTGTAGAGTGCCTCCATGATTTGGCGCGGAACGAGTCCGATCTCATCCACCCAGATGATTCTCACGTTCTTGGTAGCATATTTGCTCAGGAGAATATCTTCCGGTCGGATGATTTCTCCAACCTTCAGTCCAAGGAGCGCGTGTAGCGTTTTCCCACCTATGTTAGCAGCAGCACTTCCGGTGAATGCCGCCCTTTCTATGCGGTAGTTCCTTGGGTGCATTTCCGTCAGCCTGACAATTAGCTTCTTTATGATGGTGCTTTTTCCAGTGCCTCCAGGACCCAGCAAATGTATATCTTTTCCTTCACGAATTGCTTGCATGATCCGATTGAGATTAGGATCTTCGAGCCTCCCTATCTGAGATGAAAGCGGTATGGGAGGCGGGCTCTGTATCGATCCCCCCTCCTCCTCCTCTCTCTCCTCACTTATTGGAATTTGTGGACACTTTTCTTTCGCGCGTGCGTAGAGCTTATGTTCCTCGAAGTCGATATCTTCGTATCTCAGTTCCCCGCCGTGAGTAAGTTCTTCATAAATTTTCTGTATCCTACTCTTCTTGATCGGCTCATACCCTTCCTGCTCCAAGCGCTTCTCGATGGCTCGGTAGGATAACCCTTCCTGTTTCATTTGCACAATCCGGCGTCTTCTTTTCTCATCCTGTTGGCGACGTTCCTCAAGTCTTTGTTCCTTATTGTTAAAAGCATCCCAATTAAATTTCCGCTTCTCTTCTTCGGTGATTTCCCAAAGCCTGGCCACATTTTCGTTGGACTGTGGGATAGGTTCTCCATTCGGCCCAGCGTTACACTGGGCTAGTAAATCTCCTTCGCCAAGTGGTGTTTCGTATTTCGCATTGATTTTGCTTACGTATTGAAACGCTTTGTGGGGTGACATGATTTCAAGCGCAACATTGTACAACACGTGCGTGAATCGTTTCCGGAAAACGCGCTTATCATCGTGCTCTATGCGATATAACACAATAGCCTCTACATGTCGTAGATGCCATGTTTTCATAAGGTGTTCGTGCGTTGGATGATGTTTATCGTAATCTGCCCCGACGAGCCGATCATCCTCTGAATTCTTTTTATTTCGTCTAGAGGCATTCTCCGGTTGTTTTGTTTTTTTCTCGGATTTCGATTTTTCCCTCGATTTTGATGGTTTGGGACTTGGAAGCAGCTGCACTTCGAACAAATCTCGGAATTCTTCGCGGGTATATGTTAGACCACTGAAGAAGATCATTCGGCACTTGCGGCCGCTTTTTGTATTAATAGTTCCGGGGACTCTGGAGACACGTGGCAGATCTCCTACTGTGTGATCTATGTCGACTGAGAACTCTTTGAATATCTGGCGGGTCTTCTGATAATACGCTTCGAAGTCTTGCGAATCCTCAGCTATATCGGCGTACACGGTTTCAAAGACGATGTAAATGTGAAGGCCGCGTCCTGTGGAATCGATCATTGTTGGCACAGGGAAGGTTCCTTCTTTTATTGCTTGGAAAAATGTTTCTCTGCATTTTTGCAATTTTGCATCCAGTTCCTCCGCGTCGATTTCCTTTTCGTGAATGTCAACGTCCGCATAAAACACTTTTCTGCCGACAAAGTTGCACTTATGTTTGGATGTGCTCCCTGGAAACACAGGATTGATTGCAACGTACACATTCTTGTTCGCTTTCTCCCGTACACTTTGGTACAATGCTCTCCCTCTCACCATGATTCTCTCTACCGGGTCCTTGACGAATAATGCTACAGTCTCTTCACCCTCATGGAGCACTTGCAAATACAGCTGCGTCTGCTCTTCGTCGCTCATCCGGTTCAAGACCGCTTCCGGGATAGGTGCGTATTGTTGTTTAGCCATAAAAAGGGGACCTCGTCTGCAGCTGACTCGGTCCCCGTATAACAACTCCTTTCCAATCGTTCCAGCGATCGGAATAGAACCGGAGATGCTACCGCTATGTGGGAGAGTGCTGCATTCTTTCCATTTTTTTTGGGGGCTCTGGAATAACCCTCGCCCTTTTATGACTAAAAAGTTTTGATTTTGTGATATAATTAAAGTTTTGTATTGATGAACGAGAAAGTGTAATCGCGCTTATTACACTTTAGAAAGGAAAACCATAGATAATTAGCGAAGAATGTCCTGGCAGAGGCACTTTGGCCTCCGCCAGGACACTGGGGCTCAATTAGGAACAGCACCAAAGGTGGAATTCTTCTCTAGAATATTTCCGTCCGCTGGCAGCAATAATTTTGCATTTCCGCTTGGCGTCCGCGTTAGTTGTTCCGGGAATCCGGGCATATTGATGTAGCCCGTTGGTGTTCAGGCCGATTTCCACCCCTGCCCCTGAGAGGATCTTCTTAATCTTATGCACCAGAGCCTGAAAATCCTGAGCGTCGAGACGGGTATCCTCACTGGTTTTATCCAGAACGTAAAACAATTGCAACCCACGTCCCGTATGCGTAATCATCGTCGGCTCAATTATGGATTTTTTTGCTACGGCTTTTTTCAGTTTCGAGACACTATTGGCAATACTCGCATCTCTCTCTTCGCTCGAACGTGCAATATGGACGTCAATGTCAATTAGAAAGGCATGACGTCCGATAACAGAGCCAGCACCCTTTGAGGTGGCCTCCGGTTTGAGCGGGTTGATCGTGATAAAGCAAGCGTCTCCTGCATGCTCGTCCACGAGGGATTCTACGGTTGCCATGTCCCTGACCAATTGAATCTGGGTTTCGTGATTCCGTTTTACCAGAATCTTTACAGCTGATCCCGGTACAACGATCAAGTTTAAAAACTTCTTTTCTGTATTTTGTTTTACCATAGTGTTGTCTCCTTTATGTTATGATTGTTTGCCCCGCCCGGTGCACCGGGCGGGCTCTTCAGAGCGATGGTGCGCCTCGTACGTTGTGAGGCGCAGCTCTCTGAATAGTTTTTTTCCTTATTCAGTTGTCTGTTCTGTTACTTCGACCTGGTGGCGCCTTGTTCCTCATCATCTTGACCTTTCCGCCTCGGTGTTATAAGATAGTAATGGTGATGGCACTAACTCAAAACGGAGGCAACTCCAGCATATTGGTAACCATTCGAGAAACGAGGAATCTTGCTTCTCTATTTCTATATGACTAAAAAGTTTTGAAAATTTAAAAAAATCCTGCCTACGCCTTCGGGAGAATTTGGAACTAGTCGTTAATCTTGGTGATACAAAAAAACGATGTCTCCTTCTTTCCGAAGAATCATCGTTTAATGTATTGTGGAATTCGGTTATAAACGTGGTATATGGAGTGGTATATTTCAACCAGGCGTTGCTCCAAACCTCCTATTTCTGCGGGTTTATAATCTATCCCAAATTTCGATTCCCATCACCCGCTCACAAGAAAACCCCTCGGATTCATCCGAGGGGTTTTCTTGTGAGCGGAGGAGACCTCGCCCCTAGGGCTCGCTCTCCTCTGCTCGCTCTTCCCTCATTTTGCGGATAAAGAGCTTGTGCGGATGCGTTCCTATCCGCAATCTTGCTCCCTCCCCTCCTCACTCTTCCTTCATTTTACGGATAAAGAGTTTGTGCGGATGCGTTCCTATCCGCAATCTTGCTCCCTTCCCTCCTCACTCTTCCTTCATTTTGCGGATAAAGAGCTTGTGCGGATGCGTTCCTATCCGCAATCTTGCTCCCTTCCCTCCTCGCTCTTCCCCGATTTTGCGGATAAAGAGTTTGTGCGGATGCGTTCCTATCCGCAATCTTGCTCCCTTCCCTCCTCACTCTTCCTTCATTTTGCGGATAAGAGGCTTCAAATATACTGCCAATAGGAAAACTCTACGATACGTAGGTTTACGTGAAAGCTGCGCAGGAATACACTAAAGACGTAACCGGAAACCCTTTGGTACAGGAGGCCTCCATGATTGATCAAAAGAAAACAGGTCTGTTCATATCGGAAGTCAGAAAAGCAAAAGGTCTCACGCAAAAACAACTTGCAGACATGATTAATGTCAGCGACAAGGCGATATCCCGCTGGGAGACAGGGCGAGGCATGCCCGATACTCTGATCATGCCGGAGCTGTGCAGAACGTTAGAGATCAACATCAATGAACTTTTGTCAGGAGAACGCCTGTCCGAGGATGCTTATAACGGAAAGGCGGAAGAACATATGGTGGAATTGATCAAAAATAACGAGAACGAGAAAAGAGCAGGAAAACATACCCTTATCAGCCTGATCATAGGGCTTATCATGACCCTGCTATTTGTAGCGTTTATTATGTTTTCCAGCGGTGGGTCCAGATTTTACTACTTCTTTTGGGATTCTCCGACGATTATATCAGTTTTTGGCTTACAGTTTATTATTCTGGGCATTGCGGGACAATTCGGTGACTATTTCAAAGGATTCAAGGTTGCCTTTGCCCCCGGAAAATTTAATCCGGAACTTCTGATCGCCCAGGCAGAGAAATCTGAGCAAGCCATCTCCTACGGTATCAAGGCGCTCCTCTTAAGCGGCGCTTTATCCATTTCGATAGAGATTGTTTCCGTAGGATATTATTGGCCGTCTACCGACCTGGTCGCTCTTGGCCCCAGCATCGCGATCATTGCCCTCTCTGCATTTTATCCCGTTCTGGGGAGCCTGATCATGTATGCCATCAAAGGAAGGATTCAAAAAGTGAGCAGGTAATCCTGCTCACTCACTTACTTGTCTGTATTTGGTGCTAAGGGATCGCCGATTGTACAGGTAACGACTACCTGGGCGCCGCACTCACGGCAATAGTTATCCGTAGAGCCCAGTTGATTCCCGCATTGCCTGCAGAATTTGTCTCTCTTAACCATACTCATGAATCCACCCAAGCTACCATCCGCAGGGATTGGCGGGGGCGGAACACAATCCGGTTTGATATAGGGCCTGTCGGTTCGATCTACTGCCAGATCTTCCTCTCGTAACCGACTGGGGTCAATTTGAATAGGGGTCCCGCGCATATTCGTAAGGTTTCCAGTATCGCAACACATAATCCGCAGAGACTTTTCCGGCAAGGAAATCCTCCAGTGATTTTACTTCCGCTTCAATCTCCGGAAGTGCGGATGCAGGAATCGTTTGCCTGCACTCAGTCTTAACCCGATTCAGATAAAAGCCCGAATAGTCCTTTGAGCTGATCCCGGATGTATAGTTCTTCCTCGCTTCCACACACCTCTTCACATCACCTGCAATATCTGACAACATGAGCTCACCTCTATCTTATCCAATACTTCAGAATATCAAACAATTCATCCACAATCTTTTGGTCCTTGAGAGTTCTTCCGTTCTGCGGAGTTCCCAGTTCCACATTTCGCTGAATATTTGGATGCGCTTCCCACACAACTGAAATGGGAACTAACATCAGATCACCGCCATATATATCCTTATCTGTTCCCACCTTGTCAATTAATTCGTTTTCCCTTTCCTATAAGCCATCATCTAATCCCATTAATCAAGAATTTGTACAGCGGTATGACTTCGATTGTAGTTCCATCCTTTTCGATCGTTTTTTCTTCTTCATTCGTAACAAGAAGCAAGCGATTGACTCCTTTGATTTTTGCATTCAACAGTAAAAGGCTTCGTATTTCGCGCTCCTCTGCCGCTCCTAATTCATACGCTACCTGAACCGCCGCATTTTCCTCAGGCAAATAAAAATCTATATCTATACCGGTTTGGCTTGACTTGTAGTAATAGAGATCCTCACCATATTTTCTTTTAAGATATACTCCGACAGCATTTTCAAGCAAAGCAGATTTTTTATCCACGAGAAACAATGATAAAAATCCATTATCATAAAAATAATATCTCGGGGTGCTCTCTTTTTCCGCGAATTTAGAAACGAAGTTACTTGTCCTAAAAAACAGATATGCATTCTCAGCATATGAGGAGTAATCTATCATAGAGTCCGTTGAGGTCTTTACACCGGTAGCCTTTACGTTTCCGGCAAGTGTGTTGAATGATATCTCACTCATAACTGTTTCTGCTATCTTTTTGACCATCAATCTGAGGGCCATCTTATTGTTCACTTTCTCTCTCTCAATGATATCTCCAAGTAGCACCTTTTCGTATACACTTTTTATATATTCGCGCTTGTTTACCAGAAGCTGTGCTTCAGGTAACCCTCCATCGCTCAAATAGTCCTGGCAGGCACTTCTGACTAATGCCACTTTAGAAGTTGTATGCATAGCAGCTTCGTCATATGCTATCGACTTATAATCAAGTACTTCTGTGAACGAAAACGGCATGATCATTTTAGGAATATATCTTCCTCCAAGCGTCCGTTCCATTTCTGAACTAAGCATTTTAGCATTACTTCCGGTAATGTTCACATGCTTCTTCTGATCATCAAGCCTTCTGGCAAAATGCTCCCATCCTTCTATATTTTGGATTTCGTCGAAGAAATAATATATTTCTCTACTCCCCGCGATCTCATGGGCCGTCTCGATTATGTCATTAAAGTCATCCTTAGTAAACTCTAACAACCTATCATCCTCAAAGTTAATATATATTATCTGAGACCAGTCACAGCCATCATCAATAAGCTCCTTTACAATCCTATACATGAGGGTTGATTTACCAGCACGTCTTAGTCCAACCAATATATAATTAACGTTTTTCTCAAATTCATAGTCTCTGTCAACGATTTCAATGCTCTTTATAAATTCATTCTGATCATAAATAACCTGCTTAAGCACGCTATGTTTCATACTTATACCCCCAAACTAATGTCTATATGTCGATCCGATAAGATTTTATCGTCTGCGCACGATAATGTCAATACATTTTATCGTGTGTGTACGACAATGATGTAGATTTTTATCGTGTATGTGCGATGCTATGTTCACTAATTGCTTTGGTTCCCATCACCATCAATATCAAAAGACCCTCAGAGACGCCTGAGGGTCTTTCCTATGAAGACCACCGTCATGACGGGAATCAGGAGAAAGCTGACGGGCAGTAAGAACGCTCCGTTCTTGACCGTGGCGTCAAAGAGTACCAGAAAATAGGCAACGGCTTCCGCAAAAAAGCACAGAATGACAGAGAGGATCAGCAGGATGATATAGCCTGCCTTCCAGCCCTTCGTAAACTCTCCTTCCTTCTTTGCCAGGACAGAGGCATGCCATTTCCACAGAAAGTAACTGCCTGCGACAGCCAGCAGGATCCCCGCTGCATAACACAGGGGATTCACCTCCACAGTGTCCGTGGGCCAGGGCAGGAGGAAGAGAAAAGTGATCTCCGTATCCACCACCTTCGCCATGGAAAACTCCAGGAACACCGTGCCAAAGGCGAGAACGACCAGCGCCAGATCGTAGAGAGCGCTGAGCCAAAAAATCTTTTTCGTGCTGTACATTTATCAGATTCTCCTTGTGGGGTTTGCGGATCGGAAACCTGCACCGGGGTGCCACATGCAATCCTCATGTATCATATCAAAAAATAAAAAAATCGTTCAAGCACATAAAAACTCTCTTGGGAATGATTCCTTACTGGGGTCTTGGGACTTTTGGTATTTGACTGCCACCTTCGATTCCCATCACCCGCTCGCTCTCCTCTGCTCGCTCTCCCTTCATTTTGCGGATAAAGAGCTTGTGAGGATGCGTTCCTATCCGCAATCTTGCTCCCTCCCCTCCTCGCTCTTGCCTCATTTTGCGGATAAAGAGCTTGTGCGGATGCGTTCCTATCCGCAATCTTGCTCCCTCCCCTCCTCGCTCTTCCTTCATTTTGCGGATAAGGAGCTTGTGTGGATGCGTTCCTATCCGCAATCTTGCTCCCGTCCCTCCTCGCTCTTCCCTCATTTT
>JAIKXO010000207.1 GCA_024684065.1 Lachnospiraceae bacterium | reverse complement strand
GGCGATCCAAATGGCAGTGGTTATATATAAATATGGCAATGTGCAATTTGTGTGGTAGAGATTGCCACGGTAGTTTGCCTCTTAGTCGATATGGCAAACACTCGTGCAGAAGTAAATTCCAGCATCCTAGAATTTACTATTATACGGAGAGAGCAACCTTCATCTTCTTCGCTGGAGAGATTATAATCCTCATCCGAGTATTTCCCTGTATATTTCACAAGTTTCTCTGTCAAAGTCCATTAAGATCACCCTGATATCATAATCAGCGTTTTCCGTCATCCATTTCTGAAGAGCATCAACCGCCACCTTTGCCGCTTCCTTCTTCGGATATCCATATACTCCGGTCGATATCGCAGGGAATGCAATGCTGTGAATGCCCTTTCCCTTAGCCAGATCCATTGAATTCCTGTAACATCCGGCCAGAAGCTTTGGGTCACTCTCCTGTCCGGAATATACAGGTCCAACGGTATGAATCACATATTTTGCAGGCAGGCGGTAACCCTTCGTGATCTTCGCCTCTCCGGTCTCGCACCCGTGAAGTGTCCGGCATTCCTCTAAAAGCTCCGGACCGGCAGCCCTATGTATTGCGCCATCGACTCCGCCGCCGCCTAACAGTGAACAGTTAGCCGCGTTAACTATGGCATCTACCTCCAGTTTCGTTATATCACCCTGTTTTACTTCGATTCTTCCTTTTGGCATACTATTTCCCTCCTTTGCTTAATAGATTTAAAAGTTGTTTATTATATGAGCAGCAATGCGCATTCCCTCTTCCTTCGGATATCCAAATCCGATCTTTTCTTTCCTATATGCCAGAAGCTCATCGTAACCCGCAGCCTTGTATACGGCACTGTCACATCCGGTCTCGTTTTGATCATCCAAAGACCTGCCTTTTTTCATAAATGCATATTTCTCAGTTAATGCATTTTCCAACTCAATTCTCAATATTTGTCCTCCATGTATCAACCCAAACCAGACCCACAATTACGAAAAGGGACTACATTCATAACACCGTCTTCTGTTAATCGTTGCTGAACATTCCGGATAAATATCCATACTCCAGAACATTGCCCGGTTTCCCTCCGGATATATCCAGATGCTTCTGCAACAATTCCTCCGCAGGTATAAACGGAGCGTCAAACTCACTTGGATATCCGCCGTCCGGATCTGCCTTAAGCGCAAACACATAAACCGTATAAACATGCTCTCCGCTGCCTTTCGGCGGGTATGGTCCAATATAGGAAGACTCTTTTGCCTCTGTATTTCCGCCTTCCACAAGCTCCGTTCCCGGCAGATGATATGATATCCAGTGCTCCCACTGCCCTGCACTCTCATCAAGCATATAGATGCAATAGCTTGCCGCATCCGCTACCGGGCTATAGCTCAGCTGAGGTGAAAGATTTTCCCCGCCCGGAAGATTTGATATCGCATCGCGCCATCTTCCGGAAGCCAGGCTTTCAGAAGTGACATTCATGCTTGCACCGGATAACAGAGCGTCATGGGTCAGCTCTTTTTCATTTTCCTGTGCAGAACATCCGCCCAGAATGACTGCACAGATTATAAAAATCAGTAGTCGTTTCACCATACTTTACCTCACTTTAATCTCTGCCATGTTTCGACGTGTCATATATTCCGCTGTCAGATTGACCCAGCTCACACGTCCCCCTTAATGCAGCCAGATCCCGGATCGCGCCATCCATACAGAGGAACACAGGCGACCGGCTCAGTATCATTTTAAGCGTAATGATCGTCCTGACCCTGTGAATTGTAACAAATCTAATAAGAAAGTTCCATATAGAACTCCTGAATTATCATAGGAAGGTTGTGGAAATAGTACAATGCAAGTAAAATATAGTATACTATAAAAATAAAAAAGCTACGGAGGGGCCGGCTCTTGAAGAAAAATAAAACTGCTCTGCTTGAAGCATTGCTTGCGTTTGTCATCATGATACTGCTTTTTCTGCCACAGGTCATCGGGAAAACGACAGTAAGCGACTCTACGGTCGATGTAAATGAAGAAGGCTATCCGGTGACAGAACTCACATTTGATGATTTCAAGGCCCCGGGAACGAGATTTGGCGTAATGACGGGCACGGATTGGACATTTGAACTAATAAAAAGGTACCCGGAGGCCGAGATACTGCAATTTGCCAACGTCGCGGATATTTATACCGCCGTTGACACAGGCAAGGTCGACGTTGGTTTGGGTTTTATCGACTCGAGACCTGAACTGAAAAAGACACATCCCGATCTTGCCTTCATTGAGGAACCTTTTGTTACGTTGTCCTACGGTTTCGGAACACAGAACACCGATAAGGGAAAGGCTCTTTGTAAAGAGCTGAACGCTTATTTTAAACAATTGCGTGACAGCGGTGATTACGACAGGCTAAGGGCAAAGTGGGAAAATGATGACCGGAGCGGCGATATGATGGGGAAGTACACCTTTTCAGGAGAAAACGGTACTTTGAGGGTCGCAACCGGTGGTTTGTGGGATCCCATGACCTTCTTCGTCGGGAATACGCTGACGGGTGAATTTATAGAGCTGATTTACGGATTCTGTGAACAGGCCGGTTACAAGCCGATAGTGTAAGCGATGTCCTTCGAGGCGGAGGTTACAGGACTTGCAAGCGGTGAGTATGACATTGTTGCAGACTCCATTTCTATCACGAAGGAGAGGACCGATAGCATAAGCATTACGGATGAGCTCCTGACAGGATCGGAATATCTCCTGGTCAGGGCAGAGCGCCAACAGGTGGAAGTTTCAAAGGCATCGGTTTTCTTCTCAAATATCGGTGCCAGCATAAGACGCAATTTTATTGATGAGGACAGGTATAAAATGCTGCTGTCCGGACTTGGCGTGACTGTTGCCCTGGCTTCTATCGCCGGGGTTGCGGGAACAATTCTCGGCGGAATCGTATGCTGTCTGCGTATGAGCAGAAACAGCCTGTGTTCTGCATTTGCAAGCCTTTATATCAGGGTCTTCAGGGGCGTGCCGATCGTTGTGCTCCTGATGGTCCTATATTACATCGTATTTAATAACAGTACGGTATCGGCATTCTGGGTTTCGGCGATCGCGTTCTCGCTGGACTTTTCGGCATACTGTTCGGAAATTTTCCGAAGCGGAATAGAGGCGATCCCGGCCGGACAGGCACGAGCCGCCAAAGCCTTAGGATTCAAGCCTTCGCATGCATTCCGCAGGGTCGTATGGCCACAGGCCCTGATCCATATACTGCCGGTGTATAGCGGCCAGTTTATCGCTACCGTAAAACTGACCTCAATCGCGGGTTATATATCGGTCATGGATCTGACTAAGGCGTCGGATATAATCAGGAGCAGGACATTTGAAGCGTTCTTCCCTCTGTTTCTCACCGCGCTCATCTATTTCCTGATCTCGGCGCTTCTGGTGCGGTTGCTTCGCGCTGTTGAAAGGAAGATCGATCCGGCAGGGCGAACCGTCGGAAGTGATATTATTGAAATCGTTTCCTCTTATGGGAAAAAGGAGACCGCGACTTATGGCCGGAATGCCGGCGTTGATGGGAAGGAAGACATCGCGGCGGGTTCCGCCGCCCTTATCGAGGTTGAACATCTGTCAAAGAGCTTCGAAGGCATTACACCGATCAAGGATGTCAGCTGCAGCATCAACAAGGGCGATGTGATCTCGATCACAGGGCCTTCGGGAACCGGAAAAAGCACATTTCTCAACCTTCTCAATCACCTTGAGGAGCCCGATGGCGGAAAGATCATATTTGAAGGGAATAATATTCTTGAGAAGGGCTACGATCTTAACGCGATGCGCGAGAAAGTCGGAATGGTATTCCAGTCCTTCAATCTGTTCTCACATCTGACGATAATAGAAAATCTGATGCTCGCTCAGACCGAGCTTTTGCATAGAAGCCGGAAGGAGGCCTGTGAAAAGGGTCTTGAGCTCCTTAAAACGGTGGGCCTTATTGACAAGGCATTAAGTCTTCCTTCACAGCTCTCGGGCGGCCAGCAGCAGAGAATTGCGATAGTAAGAACTGTTGCGATGAATCCGCATGTGGTGCTTTTTGATGAACCTACTTCGGCTCTTGACCCCACCATGGTCGGAGAGGTTCTTGCAGTGATCAGGAATCTCGCGAAAACCGGGATGACCATGCTCATAGTGACTCATGAGCTGAAATTCGCAAAGGATGTCTCTAACAGGGTGTTCTTTATGGATGACGGCATTATTTTACGAGGAGGGGACGCCTGCGCAGATATTTGATTCGCCGCTCAAGGACCGGACCCGCAGGTTCATTAACAGACTTAAGGTGTTTGAAGCCTGCTTCGGGAAATCGGATTTCGATTATCCCGGCATCATGTCGAGTCTTGAGCAGTTCTGTTTCAGCCACATGATCAATCGGAAATTTATCTACAAAATACAGATAGTAATTGAAGAACTCTGTCTGAATACGATCCTTCCGAAAATGGACAATGACCGAAAAGCTTGAATTTGCACTTGAATATGATGACGCAGACGACGGCCGGGTCGATATGACCATCAGGTATCCCGGCGCGGATGCGGATCCGTTAGAGGAAGCCGACGAGCTATCGGCGGCTCTTTTAAGAAATTCATGCAGGACAATAACTCATACATATAGCGACGGAAATAACGTTATTACGGCAGAGATCACCGAGACGAAATGAAAGACTAACAGTAAAGCCACAGAAAGCCACAGGGACGGTTCTTCTGTCATATGTATGACACCAGAACCGTCCCCATGTCATACCCATGACATAGGAATTTATCATATTCCATAAACGGTCAATCCAACCACAGCTGCCAGGCATATAAGTCCAATGGGGGACAGTCCTTTTTTGATAACTTTTCGGGAGCCAAAATAAATCAACGCCAGGACGCAAGTAATGAGAACTGCTGTAAAATCAACGCTGCTTTTCGTCATTACATAGCAATTGCCGAAAATCATATATACTCCTGTTGCAAGAATTACGCCGATTACACAAGGCTTAAGGCAGCGCAGAGTCGCCTGCAGGTATGGGTTCATAATAAGGCTCTTCGCAAGCACCATGATAAAAAGAATAATGAAAAATGCAGGAAGCATTACCGCAGTCGTGGCAACCATCGCTCCAGGCAGACCTCCCTTATCACTGCCTACGTAAGTAGCAAGATTCACCATAATAGGCCCCGGCGTACTCTCACTGACCGCTATCATGTAAGACAGCATCTCATCATCCATCCAGCCGTGCGCCAGCACTACATCTCTGATAAGCGGTATAGCCGCATACGCTCCGCCAAAAGAAAACAGTCCGACTTCCAGAAATCCTATCAAAAGATCTAAGAATATCATGCCTTTTCCCCCTTTCTGCGTACTTTTTCCGCAAGAAAGAAGGCTACGCTGACAAGAGCCGCCGTAAGCATTACCACTATCGATGATAAGTGTAACTTCAGCACGTTGATAAACATTATCACAGCAAAAGAGCCCAAAAGAATACCTATCTGCAACGGTTTCTTTTGCATCTTCCTGATCATCTTAATCGCCACATCAAGAATCAATATGCCAACCGCTATCTTGATACCCTGAAATGCGTGCGCTATCCATGTAATCTCTAAGAATCCCTCCAGAAACATGGATATGGCAAAAATAATAACAAACGAAGGTATCGCCACTCCAAGAGTCGCAAGAATTGCGCCCGGAAGCTTACCCTTCTTGTAGCCAACGTACGTAGCACAGTTAATCGCTATCGGTCCGGGAGTGGATTCGGCAATCACCGTTATATTCATCATTTCGTCATGTGTAATCCAGTTTTTCTGTTCAACGCAGATATTCTCGATGATCGAGAGCATCGCGTACCCTCCACCGAAGGTAAATAAGCCTATCTTTGCAAAGGTTAAGAACAGTTCGATAAGTACGGGCATATCAGGCATTTCCTTTTTTATAATTTAATTACTGAAGCAAACCTTTTCCCACATATAATACCGCATATGCAACAAGTACAACTGAGTAACACATACATTCCGCCCGCCACATACTGCTTGTTGTCAAATAAGTTATACGCCTCAAGTGAGAATGTCGAAAATGTTTTAAAGCCTCCGCATACACCTGTCTTCTATACAAATTTGAATTTGTTGTAAATAATCAGGTACCATATTTCATCTTTTTCCGAAATGAAGAAAAGATAGTAGCTCAACCTAAACTTTACCTGTTCTTCCCACAACACTTTTTATATTTCTTTCCTGATCCGCAGGGACAAGGATCGTTCGGATAGATTTTCGGCTCTGACCTCATCACCGTACTCTGCATCCGGAAAGGAAAGAAAACATCTTCGTCGCCGGCATTCAATTCATCCATCTCGTTTTCAATCTCTTCCTCCAGCCTCTCAAGCTCCCCGGAATAATAATCCGCTTTCTCCTCATCCCCAAGAGCCTCATATATTTCAACCGCTCTCTGGAACAGAAGCTCCTTCATTATATCCTCATTTACCGCTTCCAGGTATGTCTCCAGCCGCTCTTTTGCAGCCTCCCAGTCCTTTATCTTCTCAAGTGCAAGCAGATGGGAATTCATGCGGAGGCTGCTATTCGGGCTTTTTCCCTCCCAGAGCAGGAAGTGCTCTGCCATCTTCTCTTTCTCCCCGAGCCCTGCTAACGCCTCTCCGATCGCGCCCCTCAGCTCATCACCATCATTCCCTTCCCAGCGGAATGTTTGAAGGATATCGTCCCAGAGCCGTAACCCCTCTTCATATCTCTTCAGGTTGAGGAAAGGCAGATCCGAATCCATGAGCGCATTCCAGAGCCCCATCCTGTAATCAGGATCCGCTTCATCTATTGTGGGTTTTCCTTCCTCAGCTTCCTTCTCCCCATCTTGGGCAGATTGGGATGATGCCGCCGCCAGTTCCGGCAGGCTTAGGACATATTGCTTTATCTTCGGCCAGATTTCCAGCATGAGATCTGCTGCCGCCGCTTCATCATCATTGAACAGCTGAAGCTCGAACTCCTCGAGCTGATCTGTAATTTCCTTTGCTTCCGGACTCAAAGCTTCATAATCAGGATCATCCGGGTTTTCATAATCCTCTTCCCAATCTTCAAAATCAGGATACTGTTCCACCTCTCCTATTGAAGCGATGACTTTGGTTCCCCGTTCCACTGAACCCTCTCTTCTGCCCGATACCACGATATCGAATGTCCAGTCATCTCCAAAATCGTATATCAGACGGAACCTGCTCCCCCTTCTTAAGCCAAGGGAATCCAGTCTCGGATCCTCCCCCTCGCTTCCCATAGGCGAGCCGCTGTATCTCGTTTTCCGGATCTGAAACTCGTACATGTGGTCAAAATCAAAATCGATTGAGTTTAAAAGACAAAAAATCAGCTCGTAGAGCGTGCAGGAAGCATCCGCTTCAATCACGCGCTCAACCCGGCCATCATCCGGCATAAAGGCACCAAATACCAGTTTAAAAATTTAGTTCGTAAATCATGATTCCTCCTCTCTCATTTTGGTCATTTTCACCCTCTCCATCCATATGTCTTAAGCTCTGATCTGAATGCTGTTCTTCGAGTATACCTGTCTTTGTATTCGGTCATTATCCTTTGTTTTGCCCCTTTTTCTCCCAGGGATTCCCTTACCTCTCCCAAAGCCGCGATATACGAAGCGCATTCCCCGTAATAGTTTCTCCTGCTTGCATTCATAATTCCTTCCGTTCTCTTTTCGACCAGTCGTTCTATCTTATCAAGCACTATCTGCCTGTAATCATCCTCCATAGGCGTTATTCTCCCATCATCGCACGGCACGTTATTTCATCCGGCCCTGACAGTTGCTCCAACATGAAATCCGGATATTCTTTACTCGATGTCATCGTTCAGCCCCTTTATCATGATCATTTCCATCGGTTTCTCATATCCCGGGATATCGACTGCAAACCCGCCGCAATCCTTATGATCAATCAAACATTCTTTGGTTAAGAATAAAATCAATGTCTTAATTATTTCAGTATCCTGAATACAAGGCCTGATTCGTGATATATACTTTTCTCTTCTAAGCAGTTTCAAAAAACACCTCACGTATATTATATGAGAGACGATCAGATTGTACAAGTTATCGCAACATTATTCCGAATTTTCGAATTATTATGATGTGAGGGTCAAAAGTGATATCAAGCGTGGTTCCGTGCTTTGCACTTTGGTTTACACAGAGCCTGTCAAAATCCCCGACAATGTTCCCGGTATTGAGCAGAGGCTCGCGGAAGTTAATGTCGTCTTTACGGAAAACAGAAAAAAATATAAAAAAACACTTGAGGAGATTGCCTTTTTAATACGACATTCGTATAAATACACAGAAACAAAAAATTATTAAGGAAACGCTGATTAAAGCGTTTCCCGCCCCGGATTTTCGGCACGAAGTGCCAATTTACGCTGAAAATCCGTGAGTATTTTTTCGACATTTGTATACAAATGTCGAATTGATCCCGCGGAGCATCTAAGGAAAAACTGATTTAATCAGTTTTTCCTTAACAGGATTTGTATAGTATAAGGAGATGGATGATATGAGAAAGACAGGTATGATGATAACAAGTCTTGTCTGTGCAATATTTATCGGTCTGATCTTTATGGGTAACCGGACAGAAGCCGCATCAAGGCATAAGCCAAAAACAGGCGGCTGGACACTGTTTACCGATAATTCCCCCTGCATGATGAGCGAGAAAGACAGCATACGAATCAGTGAAGCACTGAAAGATCATGGCGGTCATTTTGAAGTGCTGGGCCTTGTGGCAGCACAGGTAGTATCAGGCACCAACTACATGTATCTTGCATATGGAACGGAAGCCAATGAAGCTATACCCGGATATTATTTTATTAAACTCTATTCAGATACAAAAGGACACAATTCGATCGTCAGCGTGGCATCAATAGATGTTACCAAAATACAGACAGGAAAACCTCTTGGAAAAGCCGCAACAGGTGCATGGGCTGTTCGCACCTCAGGCAAGCCGGGAATGTTTCCTGACCAGAATGTACAGGCATCATTTGACGCCATTAACAATGGTGATGTGATATACAATCCAGTGGCTTTGCTGGCTGCACAGCCTGTATCCGGCACAAATTATAAAGCCCTCTGCACCGGCAATGACAAAAAATTATATGTTGTAACCTGGTATGTGGATCTGCAGGGGAATGCAAGCTTAACGTCATCCGAATGCGTGAATATCGGTGCATATTCAAGATGATGGGTGGATATTCAGTCGATATATTAACACTATAGCTTTTGCTTTAAAGCAAAAAACAGGGCAGGTATCCCCGGATAGGGACGCCTGCTCTTTTGTCTGACGGTTTCTTTCTTAACCCCTGCCGATCACCTCTGAACGGATCTGCAGACCTGCAGATATCAATATATTTCATTCCTGATTCACTTTACAAACAATTCCCGATGAAGATTTCCTCTGTGATTTTTCGTTTGAACATATATAGTAAACGAAAAAAACTGCCGATTTATCGTATTCTGATTGAGTGCATTGTCTAGTGTCATAGCTGATGTCATCGATGCCACTGTGCCCTTCGATGCGGTGTAATCTGCCATATTGTTTTTTTAATACGGTTGATCTTACTCCAAAATTTTTCCGTTAGAATTACACTATTTTTCACTATTTTTCATTATTTTTCATTATCCTTAGTCATTAAAACTGAAAAAGATATCTGGGTACCAGTTTAATTTGGTATGGATCCCTGTTCCGGGCTGCTGCGTATTTCTATACGGACAAGGCACACGGATGCGGGCGCCGAGATCATCGTAGAAGACAACGGCCGCGGTTTTGATTTAGATAAGGCCAAAGAACCGGGTGTCGCTCTTAAAAATATTCAGCAAAGGCTTACAATAATGTGTGGCGGAAGTCTGACTATCACATCAGGGGACGGTAATGGAACTGTGGTGACGATAACGATCCCGGACTATATATAGCCGGATCGACCACGGTTTTCATGGCTTTTATCAGAGGCGTCTGTATGTTTAGCTTATATCTCCCCGCCATTCCATTATCGTCAAACTGTCCGTAATTTAGCAGGGAATAGCTGCAATGGGCGCTCTCGG
The DNA here is from genome assembly GCA_024684065.1 of Lachnospiraceae bacterium. The sequence continues at coordinate 1,176 of JAIKXO010000207.1, read as the reverse complement.
GAGAATGATTTTTGTTCCTTATATAAACTGTCTCTCCGGACAGAAAACACCCATTTGATCAGGTGAAAGCGATTTGCCGGTCTCGTATTTTGACAGTGTCTGTCTAGATACACCTATCTTTTCGGCAAGATCCTCCTGCGAGAGATTATTGATTTTCCTTAATTCGACCAGATAATTTTCAAAATCATCCGCCCAGCTTCCGTGCATGTCATAGCCGATAACTTTCGTTCCCCTCGGAATATCTTCCCAGTTGTTTCGCCACAGCTTTGCGAATCCGCAGCCAAGATCTAAAACCTTTTCACTCTCATGTATTTCAAGAGACTCAAATATCTTTTCATACCAGTCCTGTTCCTTGCCTGTATGCTTAAGTGCATCGAAGTGGCGCTCGTCGGCTTTGATGTCCTGACTTACATTTAAAACGATATCAGCAACGTCATCCCAGCCAGGTTCATCATTCTTTCTTTCAAGAGTCCTGTTTATCGAAAGAATTACCTTTTCTATCTGGTAGCGTTTTTCTTGCTATCATCCCTACAAACGAGAATTCGTCAGTCTGTTGCTTCTGCCATGATGACGATATATCTGTTCATGCGCTTGTCGTATACACTCCAACATGCAGTGCCCCACCATTCATGACCGTCATCAAAATAATCTGCCCAGTCTGTTGTCCACTCATATACTTCAAGTTCATCTGCTCCCTCCGGAAACAATACGGAATTGACCTTGCGAAAATCATCCGGTCCGTATGCCGAAGTATGCGGGGGATCCCAGAAAGCATACCAATACGGTATCTGTTCTCCTTTTAAAGGATCCGGAATGTAGCAATCATAAAATCTCTGGCCGATGTGGTCTGTCCGCAGTATCTTTGGCACATGCAGCAGTCCCGCCGGATCGATCTGATGTCCCTGTGCTTTCTCAATATCCGTTTTCCATGAAAGCTGTTCTTCCGGGACTTCACCGCAAGCCCCTGTCTCCTCTGTTGGCTGCGCATCGCCATATCGTTCTGTCACTTTGAGCATAGCAAACAGAATGGCGTCTTTATGCGAGCGATATCCCTGATAAGCTGTATCGTCTTCGATGAGGCAATAGTCAATTATGCATCTATCGTATTTTTCAATCAATTTGTAAAAGGGATCATTTATCAATTCACGCATATTTCTCACTCTGAAAAAGATTTTT
>JAIKXO010000204.1 GCA_024684065.1 Lachnospiraceae bacterium | reverse complement strand
GAAATTCTTCCCTGAGCGGTCTTCCTTGTATACATTGTGATCATCGTATAAGAGACCGTTTGCATCAGCATATTTCTTAAGTGCAGCCTCTTGCCGAGAGAATTTCTGCTTGCCCAGCTCCTCCTGTGTGCTTATCCGCATGTAGAAGTATATAGCCATTTGTATCATCTCCTCCCTAGTGTCATTATATCTACAGATTCGGAAAAAGTTTCTCGCATTTTGAAGGATTTCGGTATCAATTTCAGGGAAGAGGACACAGTGTTGATGCATCATCACGGCCTCGAAACTTTAGGAAGTTGGACCGGTTTCTTCATCTACCTTTGTCATGAGGATGAGACTTCTAAAAGTTTAGGAAAGGCTACATATGATGTTTCGGAATTTGTAACGAATCTCGAACCGGGAGTTTTCAGAAGCATGATGCAGGGGAAGCTTCCCAAAAAAAGGATAACTGCTAAGGAGCAGTTCGGCATGGATTGCGATGAGGCTAAGCTGGCTGGATACGATCTCTGGAATTGGGAGCGCTGGAAGAAAAATAAGAGGAAGGATTATGTGAATTACAGAGGAAATAAGATGGATCTCATTAGGGAATTTTTTGAGGAGGGTAGAAACGAGAGAATTGGGACCTATATTCCGCGGATCATTATAGTTATAAATATTACAGGAAATGAATCTTATGATTTTAGCGATGTCAAGCAGATTGCTCAAAACGTATTAACTGATATGAGTTTATCTGTTGACAAGAATGATGATAAGGATAGTGTCGATGCTCACATAATTCATGTCGAAATGAAAGATATCGTTGAAGTGAATAATATTACTCGTAAAATTGAGAAAAATAATTTGCCTGAATATTTTAAATATAGCAACAGGATAGAAAAGGAAAAGGAAAAAAGCGCTAAATCAATATATGTGACGGAAACAGGTAAAATAGCAGCATGGAAATATAAGATATTCGTAATTGATGATAAGTCGGTTGAATACCTTCTTAAAAAGACTAAGAGTAAGGATATGGCTTATTATTATTGTGTTATAGATACGGATGAAATAAAACTCTGCTGTAAAGATATTAAAGATAAGGATAAGGATACCGTAGAAGTAAAACTTGACAGAAAGGCTCTGTATAAAGATTTTTTGATGGCTTTCAATATGCGGCTTGTATCCTATGTGCGCGAACCGGAGAAAAAGGAGCTGCCGCCTCAGATTGTAGATTATAGCGATATCCTGTCTTGAAAGTAAGGGGACAGGCGGCCTTTTCTGTTTCTTCTTGTATGATTACCCTACTGCGATCCGCAAATGATTGCAGTAGGGCATTACATTTTCACAAAATAATGGTAAAATACAATCGGTTATGAAAATATTCGCACAACAGAACATAACCGGATCCGATTCCGGGAATACGGCTTGTTGCGGTCGTGCTGATCATATGGCCCAAATGGGATATGGCACGGAAAGAAAATCTATCAGGAGGAAGGACATGGACATCAGATATTTAAGCGAAAACGAACAGCTGACGATTTTTCTGAACGGCAGGATCGAAACCGAGAATTCGGAAGAAATTAACAGGGCAATCCTTGAGATCAGGGAAAAAGAATCCTTTAAAAAAATGATCCTGGATTTTACGGATGTGAGCTATATATCCTCGGCTGGCCTGCGGGTCATGACGAAGTATTATAAGGAGGATAAACAGCTGAACTGCGTTAACACTTCTGCTGCGGTATATGGGGTCTTTGAGATCGCGGGCTTTACGGATCTTGCCAACATCAGCAAGGCGAAAGAAGCAAGCCCGGCACATAAGGATGAACCGTGGAATGATACGGCCTTTGATGCACCCTTCCAACCGGTATCGGCCATGTTTGAGTATTATGCGGCCAAGCAGCCGGATCATCCCGCCGTGGTCAGTACCGGCTTTTCCTTAACCTATGGCGAACTGAACGAGATGGCGAACCGGATCGCCAATGCATTGCGATATTATAATGTGCGCCCCAATGATAAGATTATGATCCTGCTGCCCAGGAATGCCATGGTTTATGCAGTTAACATGGGTATCCTGAAGGCGGGGGCCGCTTTTGTTCCCGTCAGCACGGAGTATCCTGATGAGAGGATATCATACATCTACAAGGATGCCGACTGCCGGTATCTGATCACTACACACAGGATCACCATGGACAGGCTGGACCTCATCATCGATCTTGGAAAGCGTCCGCTGTTTCTTGATCATCTGGTATCTTCTCCCTGGCCGGATAACCCGGCTGCCCGCATCGACGAAGGCGATCTTGCCTATTGCATCTATACTTCGGGATCTACCGGGAAACCGAAGGGCGTGATGATCACTCAGGGGAACCTGTTCAACTTCCTTCATCATAACCCCAAGAACAACGAGACTGTCGGATATGCAGAGAGGGGAAGCGTCTGCCTTGCCAATGCTGCCCTGACATTTGATGTTTCCATCATGGAAGAGTTCATCCCGCTGACATCGGGATTGACGGTAGCCATGGCTTCCAATGCGGAGATCTTAAATCCCATGCTGATGAGAGATTTTATGCTCAACAATAAAGTGGATGCCATGTGCGGAACGCCCAGTTATATCATGACGCTGTTATCGCTTCCAAAACTTAGGGACGCCATGTCCGCGATCAAGGTCTATGATCTGGGTGCGGAAGCTTTTCCGCCGAAACTGTATGACGTGATATACGCGGTAAATCCGGATGCATATATTATGAACGGTTACGGTCCGACAGAGGCCACCATAAGCTGTACGATGAAGGTTATGGACGGAAAAGAGAGCATCACCATCGGGGTTCCGAACGCCAATGTATTTTGTTACATCATCGATGAAAACAACAATACCGTTCCGCAGGGGGAGATCGGCGAACTGCTGATCTGCGGAAAAGGTGTAGGCAACGGGTACATTAATCTTCCCGAACAGAATGAAAAAGCTTTTATTGATTTTCGCGGGATGCGGGGATATAAGAGCGGTGATCTGGCCCGCATCAATGAGGCCGGTGAGATCGAATTCCACGGACGCAAAGACAGGCAGGTCAAGTACCACGGACTGCGCATCGAACTCGGAGAGATCGAAGAGACGATGGCAAAAGCTCCCGGCATCACCTCCTGTGCGGCACAGGTGATCGACGAACGATTCCTCTGTCTATACTACGTATCCGAAAGCCGGACATCACCTGAGGAAGTTAGGGAATACGCCAAGGCACACCTTGCTCATTATATGGTGCCGGATCTGTTCGAATCGTTGGAGGAGATGCCGCTTACATCTAACAAGAAAATTGATCTGAAGGCACTTCCGAAGCCGAGTTTCCCGAAGGGTGAATACGTAAAGCCGTCTACACCCATGCAGGAAAAGATCGCCGGCTATGTGGCCGGTATATTCCCGGATGCTCAGATCGGTGCGGATACGGATCTGAGGGATATCGGACTTACTTCCCTCAATGCCATGATCCTTCTGGCGGAACTGGGCGAAGAATTTAATGTGGCGATCAATATGGCAGAACTTCGGGATCATGCAACGGTGGCCGGACTGGAAGAACTTATCCTTTCCAAACCGCAGTTGTCCGGTGCAGATGAGAACAAAGACCGTTATCCGATGATACCGACCCAGATCTTCATGTATGCCGGAATGCTCCGATTGAACACGTTGGAAAGTGTACTGCCTGTCCTGCTTACAATGAGCAGGAAGGTAGATCCGGAGAAATTGAGGCAGGCGATCAGAAAGGCAGTTGCAAATCATCCCGGCCTGTTTGCACGGGTTGAAATGGATGAAAACAACAGATTCTGGTTGATCCCCTGCAAACCGGATGATTCTGCTTATGATATACCGCTGCATGAAGTTGGTACCGAGGAGATGGCGACCATACGGGCAGGTCTTGCCTGTGAACTGGCTGATCCGTATAAGTGGCCTATGTTTGAATTCCGCATGTATCAGACGAATGAAAACCTGTACCTGTATTTCAAGGGCGCTCACGTGCTCATGGACGGAGAATCCGTGGATATCCTGATCCGGGACATAATCTATGCATATGCCGGAAAGGAACTGGCATCAGAAGCGCTGACAATGTTCGGCTATTCAGATGAATACATGAAGATTATGGGTTCACCTCTCTATATACAGACCCTTGCTTACTATAAAAATCTGTTCCAGGGAATGGACAAGTGGTTCAGCCTTCCTCAAACACAGACCGGTCTTCCCGCCGGACTTGCCACGGTATCTGTACCGATCTCGGCCGGGCTTTCGGAAATCAGTGAGTTGAATAAGCAGCTCAAGATAAGCAACAGTGTTCTGTTTATGGGAATGATGACGCTCTCCATGGCGATACAGACAGGCGATAAAGAGATTCCGGCAGAATTTATCTTTAACGGACGAAATGATTCCCGGCTGCTCAACACCTTCGGCCTTCTGGCCGGATCAGGAATGCTCCGTCTTTCCATGGACCCGGAACAGACGGTGGCTCAGTTCTACAAAACCGTTCAGGACCAGACTTTTGAGAGCATGAGCTTTGAGTGTTTTCCGGTGAGGGAGATCTCTCAGATATATCCGGAATTCACTTTTTATTCTTTCCTGTATCAGTCTGAGGGCTTTACAGCGGAACTCGAGGGTGAAGTTGTGAATGAACACTGGCTGACACTGGCAGAGGATTGTCCGGACGGCATGGCAATGTCGGGAGGAGAAAACGGCGACTCGGAAAATACAGATGCGGGTATGTTCCATGTGGTAACACAGGTTTACGACGGAGATCCGATCCTGTATACCATGGATTATCAGACACATAGTTATGACAGGGCAATGGTCGAAAAAATGGTTGCCGATGTCGATCGTATGGTTTCAAAATTAGTTTCATCGGATGTTACGACACTCACGATCGGAGAATTGATGAATGGGTAAGAACATACAGATTTCTGAAAGCTTTACGGCGGGAAAACTGATACGGTTTACCTTTCTGCCGATGATCTCTTTTCTGCTGTCCTCTTTGTATACCGTTGTAGACGGATGGTTTATTTCAAACTATATCTCATCCGGCGGATTTGCGGCGGTGACCTTGAGTACGCCCTTTATCATGGCGTTTCCCGCCGTCGGTTTTATGATCGGCGGCGGAGGGAATGCTCTCCTTGCAAAGGTGATCGGTGAGAATGATTCGAAACGTGCAAACGCTGTTATGTCCCAGATGCTGGTACTGTGTACCGTGACGGGATTCCTGATCTCGATCCCGGCGCAGTTTCTGCTCCGACCGTTTGTCATCTGGCAGGGCGCACGGGGCGAACTGCTCGAAAACGCCGTGGAGTACGGACAGGTCATGCTCCTTGGCATCACTTTTTTATCGCTTCTTTATTGCTTTGAACTTTTTCTCGTCACGGCAGGACAACAGAAGTTTGCCCTGTTTGTGACCATCTATACAGGAATCATCAACTGCTTTCTGGATGCTTTTTTCATCATCGTACTGAAATGGGGACTGAAGGGGGCTGCGCTTGCGTCCGTCATCAGTCAGGGGACTGCCTGCCTGATCCCGCTTTTGTATTTTATGTTTTCAAAAAAGTCACTGCTCCGCTTCCGTCCGGCCATGCCGCGCGCTTCGGTCTGCCTTAAGGCATGCGGTAACGGACTTTCGGAGATGATAGAGAATATTGCCCAGGGTGCGATCGGTATCCTGTATAATATTCAGCTGTTGAAGTTAGCCGGAGAAGACGGGGTCGCCGCATACGGAGTTGTCATGAACATATGGCTGGTGTATACGCTTCTGCTGGTCGGTTTCAATGAGGCGGCGATCCCGGTGATCGCATATCATTACGGAGCACAGGATAAGGACGAACTGAAAAACCTGTTCCGGATATGTTTGAGGATTATGGGAATATCCTGTCTGGTAATGTTTGTACTGACAGAACTTTTTGCGCCACTGATGGCGGATATTTTCCTGGAAAGAGGGACGGATCTTATAGCCCTTTCCGTAAGGGCATTTAGAATCTGCGGTTTTTCACTGCTCTTTATCGGCGTGAATTATTTTGCCACCTCTTTCTTCACAGCACTGAACGATGGACTCGTGTCCGGTCTTATTTCCGTATTTGTCATGCTGGTCTTCCCTTTTGTGACTGTGATGATCCTGCCGATATTCTTTTCTATTGACGGCATTTGGGCATCGATCTCAGTGACAAACGTTCTGGGATTTGTTGTGGCTGCCATAGCTTTTATATGGGGCAGAAAGAAGTACGGGTACTGTTAGATTCAGGATGGCTGCGACGACTTACCGCTAACAAGAAAAGGGATGCTGAAGAGCATCCCTTTTTTTACATAAAGGGATCCGAACTCCGTCCGGCTTACCGACAGTAAATGATTTATCTGATAAAAAGGTACTATATAAAAAATTAAGGAATCATGCTAAGTTTAAAACAGGATCCTTATTATACAGAAAAATAAAAGAAAGGAGACAGTATTATGAAAAACATCCGCTTTGTGTTGCTTTGTGAACTGTTATTATTTGCAGCAGTATTTGTACTTAACATTATTATGGGAAATTGGGGTTTTTCCGCCATAATATGGTTTCTTGATCTGCCGTCTCTTATGATCATTGTATTGGTTCTTATTCCGGGACTGTTTATAATGGGAGCCTGGAAGGATTTTGTTAAGTCTTTTTCGGTGGGGATCCGCCAATACAGCCTGTTAGAGTTAAAGAATATAATCAATGCGGTGGAGGCAGCTCAGAAGCTGACGATATTTGCAGCGTTGTTTGCAATAATCATATCAGGAGTACAACTGCTTGGCAGATTTGATGACCCGGCAACTATAGGACCTAATCTTGCGGTGTGCTTTCTGTCCGGATTTTACGCCATAATTATTGAATTTCTTCTTTTACCGGTCAGACTGAATGCCGAGAAAAAAATGAATGAGGAAATGGATCTTGGAGAATAACTGGCCTGAGATTTCAAAAGAACAATATTTGAAAGTTGCCCGAAGTTTCGGTCTCACAAAGAGAGAACTGGAACTGGGTTTTCTAAAGGTATCCGGTTTTTCGAACCGAAGGATAGCTTATATGTTCGGAATATCTGAGCAGACCGTGAAAAATCATTTCACGCATATATATGAAAAAGCGTGGGTTCCGGGCATAAAGGAATTCAGAGAATTGTTTTTACCCTGAGGCTGTGTAGAATTATGTGACAAATTATACACAGCATGTTATTATAAATATGTCCTAATATATTGCTTTTAAAGGAGGCAGATTATGCCCAATATTGTTCCGGTTTCAGATTTAAGGAATTATAAAAGTGTTCTTGGTCAGGTAAAATATGGTTCACCGGTGTATCTGACAAAAAACGGGCGTGGTGATTATGCCATTGTAGATATCCGTGAATTAGATGAACTCAAGGCTCTGAAAGGTCTTTTTTCAGAATTGGAGAAAGGCGAAAGATCAGCACGTGAAAAAGGTTGGATT
>JAIKXO010000158.1 GCA_024684065.1 Lachnospiraceae bacterium | reverse complement strand
ATCATTCAGCAAAAACGGATCATTTTATGATATAGATCAGGGTATTGAACCTGACTTCAGCATCATAAATCCGGATCTTTTTTATGACAGAGAGTATATAAATGATTATATTCACGAACTCTTAGGAGAAGAATAAAACCAGAAGACAGGGGGACGGTTCTTTTGTCTGATTCATCCTCTTCTGAAGACAGGGGGACGGTTCTTTTGTCTGATTCATCCTCTTCTGATTATGATGATTTTCTCAGTATACTTTCTATCCTGGCTTTGCTTATTGCAGTCAGGCGTGCGATCTGCCTGATCGAAAGCCCTGCTTTTATACCCGCAATAATCGCAGCCTCCATACATAAAGGATCCCAGTAGGCGATTTCTTGGACATTAGTGCATCCGCTGCTTTCGCAAAGCCTGGCAACAGCCTCGGAGTCCGTTAAACGTTTGGGACCAACTGCATCGATATGGGCCATATTGCAGGGAACCTGAACAAAGCTTTTAAGCTCCTGCCCACGTAGATTCGTATAGGGATACAGTGGATCCAGCAGACCATTGCTATCGGTGATACCGCTGCAACCCAGCCAGATATAGTCATCGGGGACGGAGCACAAACCGGCTTTTACTGGATTTTGACAAATATAGCGCAGTACGTCCAGAAAATACTCGTTACAATCTACCGGTTCGCTCTTAAATCTGTCCTGAAAAAGATGACCGTGCAGTTCATATTTCTTATTGTAATAGTATACATACGAGCAGCTGATCTTCTTAAATATCAATTCCAGAGAATCAGAATTCTGTTTTATGAGAAAGTGGAAATGATTACTCATAAGACAATATGCGTAGAGAGCAAAATCGGTTTCCTGCTTGGTCTTGCGAAGAATTTTCAGAAATTCCATGCAGTCATAGTTGTCTGAAAAGATGATACGCCTGTCGGCACCTCGTTGAATGACATGATAGATTCCGGATTGTGAAATGAGTCGTGCTTGTCTCGACATAATATGTACTCCTTTTGAAATGAATTAAGATCTGTGTTACAGAATTGACAAGACAAGTATATTATGAACTTTGGCGCCTGCCAAGAGAAATTTTTTTTGCAAGATAGAAGAACCGTCCCCCTGTCCTGTGCAAGACAGAAGAACCGTCCCCCTGTCCTGCATCTGGAGTTATTTAACAAGTTAATAACATGATCAGAAAGGAGAGAATAAAATCGTGAAGACTTTTGCAAAAAACTCTGAAAAAGTGTGCATCCGTTTCGCTTTAAGTTTACTTGGGCGTGTTTTTCTGCTGCTTCTCTGTCTTTTACCGGTCGGAGCCGACACCGCCTTGGCATGCACAACGATCATTGTGGGAAAGAAAGCCTCCGCCGATGGCAGTATTATTTTCGGCCGCACGGCAGATACCCACGGGCTCAGTCCGGTCCGTTTCGAGTACCGGGAAGCGCGGGAAGATGGCGGTTTCTTCACAGATCCTTCCAACGGGTTTTCATGCCCTTTGCCGGGGAACGCCTGCGGCTATCTGACCATGCCCGGTATCGACATCGAAACCAACGGCAGCTGGGATGAAGCTACCATCAACGACCACGGCGTCTGCATCAGCGCCACGGAAAGCATATATACCAACGAGAAAGCAAAAGCAGCGGATCCCTTCGTGGATGACGGCATCGGGGAGCAGTCCATTCATGCCCTGACCGCCCCTTACATCCATACAGCCCGGGAGGGTGTGGAATACCTGGGAAAGCTTATCGACCGGTACGGTAACGCTGATGAGGGCAACGGTGTAATCTTCGGTGACCGGGACGAGGTCTGGTATATGGAGATCTATGCCGGACACCAATGGGCAGCAGTCAGAATTCCGGACGATTGTTACGTTATCGCGCCAAATGATGGCCGGATCGGTAAAATTGACGTTTCGGACACGGAAAACGTGATCGTTTCCGCAAATCTGGTGGAGCTTGCAAAGAAAGGCGGATTTTTCGTCGGAGACGGGAATGTGATCGACACCACCCGCACCTACTGTACGGAGTTGCGGAATTACAGTCAGATCCGCGCCTGGGAGACTCAGCGGAGATTCAGTCCCTCCCTGACGCCCAAAAACTACGATGTCAACACATATTATCCCTTTGCGCTGCAGCCGGATCAGAAGATCAGCCTGGAGGACGTGATGGAACTGTGCCGCTGGCGCTACGAAGGCACCGAATACGACGTGAATGAGCATCCCGAGGTCCGGGCTATTGGTATCAATCGGACCAGACAAACCTCCATCTTCTGGCTGCGTCCCGATAAACCGGAGATCATGTGGAACTGTTTCGCCAATCCGGAGATGGGCGTCTTCCTTCCGATGTACAAGAACACCAAGGTGTTCCCGGAGGCCTACAGCCTGGTTCCGACTAAAACCTATGATGAGAAGACGGCTTACTACCGTTTCCTGCGGACCGGCATTCTCGCTGCGGATGATCGTGAGGGATTCGGGAAAAAGGTTCGCGAAAGCTGGAAAGACACACAGAAGGATCTGATCGATAAGACGGGAGATCGGGATACAGATTACATTGCCAACAGCTGCAGTGATGGTGCCGCAGCCCGGATTTTTGACTCTGTCGGCACTAAAGCCCTAGAGCAGGCGGATCAGCTCTACTTCGAGGGCATGTCAGACTGGCTGGAAGCCCGTATGCAGGACGGCGGATCCGATTCTCCGGATGCCGCATACGAGAACATTAACAATTAATGCCGGGATATTGAAATGAGCAAAGAAGAGGTCGATGAAAAGGTCGGTATTCTGGAAGAACTTGTAAATTATTAAAGACAGTCTGCCCCCTGTCTTACAGTAAAGTTTATGAACGTTGAATAGAAGGCGTAAATTAATGAGACTGGTATTAGAGTATTTATTCAGGGAAATAACAAGAGATACGGCAAACAAACTGATAAATGTCGTTCCCGGTCAGCGGATTTTTGAAGAAAAGCGGTATGAGATATATTTTGAGGAAGACGATGAAAACAATCAGGATGGAAGAAAGAGAGCAATTAAGAGAACATTGCTCGATTCCTATAATAACGAAAAGAATACTCATTTGGTCTCGCGGTTTATTGAGGGAAACAGCAACTGTTTCAGCTGGCGCTTTGATGAAGATGATTATACGGACGGGGATTTTATAGAAGAGGCGCCCGGAATGGGGTGGAAGTGGAAGAATTTTCCGCCTCTTGGAGAACGGAGAGACTCGGATAAGAGAGTAGATCCCCGGCTTGTGATAGCTGATATTATTAGAGCATGCAGGAACCGCTCAGATAGTCCCATAGAAGGCTTTGAGATAAGTAAAGTGGTTTTTTATGACGGAAATCAGAAGATGGAGCTTATCAGAGGCAGAGATTGGGAAATATCTTCTGATGAAAATCTTTTAATAGATGAGTTCTCTTTTAAAGAGGTTCGCCTATATAACAATAATGAACTGCTATGGAATGTAACTGATGCGGTAGTATTCTTTCCGTACCGCTATGTTGCTTATAAACGAGCGGCCTTTGAGAAGGCATTTCCGGCGGTTTCTCGTGGAAAATTCAAGCATCAGATAGACACATACGACCTTCTTGCTTCTGATGGTGGGAGCCTTTCTTTGGAAGAATCATATCAATGGAATCTGACCCCCTGTACTATGGGAATGACTGCTTCGGGAACTGTTGCGTTTTACGGTAATATAAAACATGAAAAAGATGAAATTTTTCAGGGGTATCCACATAAAATGCTACGGTCTTATACAGGATTGTTCCTGTGGGAACTGCCGGAGACTATAGGGATCAGAGGTGATTATGATGATGTGGATCAGCAGGTGCTTGTTAATAACGCAGGGTTACTACCGCTGCTGGCAGAAAAGAATCTGATATATGATTATGATGAGAGCGAATGCGTATGCAGATATATGTGTTCGCTGGGCTTTGTCGAGGCCTTCCAAAACAGATTGTTTAAGAACTGCCCGTATAAGATATCCCTGGAAAACGGCAGTCTTGGGTTTGAAGAGGATACATTATTCTGGACATTCAGATATATCCTGTCAGGCGAAATTACTACCTGTGTTAAATATAATGCGGGACGCAGAGAGGCTCCGGTCTTAATAAGTATTAATAAATCAGAAAAAGAATATATTAGTTATAATTGCAGCTTGACATCTCTGATAAATCAAACTGACGGGCTGGCGATTGACGTGCTTAACCTGACAGAGGCATGGGAAGATAATGATAATGTACCGGAAGACTGGAAGAGAGCGGATTCTTCAGAGGAACTGAATCTGCTTTTAGTACAGCTTGTAAAAGGATCAACCGGATATGTTTCATCGGATAGCGGAGAAATTGATTACGCTGGTGCTGATTTTGAACCGTACACAGAAGAGGGAGACGCAAGACTCAATGTCCTGAAAAATCGCCTGTATGGAAAATTTGCTGAAGATTCCAGAGTGATAGATGTTCTAAGCGCGAAATTGGCCAGATGGCTTCCGCTGTTAATGAAAGCCAATGTTCGGGGAATATCAATGAGGGAATATCTGAAGGAAAGCAGGAATCGTAACCTCCCTCCGATAGCAAATTTTGCCATTATGGGCGAACCGGGTACCGGAAAAACAACGCTGGCCAGACGATTGGCTGAAAACTGTTTTGGAGCGTATTTTAAGGAAATCCTTTCCGGTGGCCTTGTATCGTATTATATAGGAGGAACAGAAAATCTGATCGCTAAGATTATACTTCAGATGAAGGAAAAAACAGACGGATGGAAATATCCAAGCGTTTTATTCCTTGATGAGGCTTACATACTGTTTGAAAGTAAAAAAGAAGGGGCTAAAGGTACCGGAGACGCTATTGATCTGATCGTTAACCTGGCATCTGAGCCTGAAAACAGAAAGCCTATTGATCTGAGCAAACTCGGACAAAAGGACAGAACCGAGCTTGGATTGGAGGATGGGGAAAATGAAGTTAGTATTCCTGATAATTTCAGTTTATGGATAGGAGGATATAAGGACCGTCTTAGTATATCATTTCAATCAAATTCCGGTTTGAACCGCAGATTTACAAAGCTTACAATGCCTTCACCCAAGCCGCAGCATCTTTGGAATACCATTGCTGAAGACATTGGAAATGCGGCAGCACAGGATGAGTGCCTGAAGAATTCCATAAGTCAGGAACAGGTTATGGAATTGCTTAATGAGTGCAAGGGAGATATCGAGGACTTTATACGTTGGGCAACATCTCCCGCCCTGTCGGGAATATTCGGAAATTATGCCGGAGCGAAACAGTTTGCGCAAAACTGTATCAATCGTCTTATCTTGGTTGGAACAGGTTCAAAAGAGAGACAAAAAGAAGCGATTCTCAGATCCATACAGGAACAGCGCATGGATATTAAAGAGCGCTATAAGTATTCTGTTCTTAAAGAGATTGATAATCCTCCGTTTGAAGCAGTTACGGATATTGTTGAAACTTTTGATAATTATGCTGGAAACAAGGCGTTAAAGGATGAATTATGCGATATCATCGATATGATGGTCGATGAAACAAATTATAGAAAACGCGGTATTGATCTTCCGAAAGGTGCACTTCTTATGGGACCTCCGGGAACAGGGAAAACATTTATCGCTCGTTGCATGGCCGGGGAACTTCAGAAACGGCTGAAGGATAGGAAAAGTGAAAAAACAACGGCATTTTTCCCGGTTTCTGCGGCTGAACTGCTCAATACAGGAAATCCCGTAAAGGTCATAAGTGTTCTCTTTTCCTCTGCAGAAGAATATGATTATGTTATCATATTCATTGACGAAATAGATGCTATAGGAAAGCGTCGCGAATTACAGAACAATATCGGACCGCTGATCCAGCTTATGAAAGAGATGGATGGGTTTACGGAACGTAACAATCTGTTTGTACTGGCGGCTACAAACTCGCCTGAAAGTCTTGATCCGGCGCTTAAGAGGGAAGGAAGGTTTGATCTGCGGTTAGAGGTCGGAACACCTGATAAGGAGACATCGGAAGCCCTATTTGCCATGTATCTGAAAAAATATAATGTAAATTATAATGAATTCAGTCCGGAGCAAAAAGATAAGCTGATAAGGATGCTCGCCGGTTATACGCCGGCTCAGGTAAAAGCAGATTTAAATGAAGCGATTCTTTTATATTATCGTATTCAGAAATGGCTTTTATCGAGGAGTGAAAATGAGGGGCGGATAGATTTTGCCCACAGGATCTTTAAGGATGAAAAGGCGGTAAATGACGGGAAAACGGTTTATTGCGGGGAGAATATAAAGCCGCAGGAAACTGTTGATGTGGATCTTTTTCTCATGGATCTGAAAGAAACACTGGACGTAAGGAGGTTAGGAAACCGAAACGCCATTGTTGAAAAGGAGCGGGAGATAACTACTACCGATGAGTTTGTAAAAGCATGGAATATTGAAACCGTTAATACAGCCGTCCATGAGATGGGTCACGCTTTGGTAAAGCTGTTAAAAAATCAGTTTGATATTGAGCGCATTACTATTCTGGGCAGAGGTGATATGCTGGGTTACGTCGAAACAAACAGAGATCCAGATAAAAGCACGCTCAGTAAACGCTATCTCCTGGATATGATCATGGTGAGCATGGGAGGAAGAGCAGCGGAGGAATTGATATTCGGAGAGGAAAACGCTTCGATTGGAGCGGTCGAGGATATCAGGAAGGCTACTTATTTTGCCAGACAGATGGTAACTCTGTATGGTTTTTGTGATGATGTGGGATTTATGGCACTGGGTGAAATGCATGTCAATTATCTTGAAACGGGATATGTCCAAACATGCTCTGAAAGTTTCAGGTCCAAGGCAGATGAGGGGATTGCCGCTATTCTGAGCGATTGCTATGATAAGACGAAAAAACTGCTTGAAGAAAAAAGAGAATTGCTGATAAAGATGGCATTCGAAGTTTACCAGAAGATGGAGATGTCTGGAAATGAACTGCAGGAAATGTTCAGAAAGTATTCTGATTCGCGTTAGGTCATCGGAAAATATGTAGAGAGATCATTATGAATGAAAAATAAACGATATAGTTGTGGATAATGAGCTATATAGCCAAACTTCAGAAGACAGGGGGACGGTTCTTTTGTCTGATCCCCCCGCGTAGGAAGACAGAAGAACCGTCCCCCTGTCCTGCCCCTGTCCTGTGGGTGGTTAGGCCGGATTGGAGTGAAAAAGCATTATAAGCTATTGATGTGGATTGCGGGGCATTAACTGAAACGAGATTTAGATGGAGTTTACCGGAGAAAGCTATGGATGAAAGAATAAGTAAGCAGATTGATTTTGCGCTGGAGATCGATAAGGAGAAGAATATATTCCGTCAGACCCACCTTTCGGGGCACGGGCGGAACGAAAATGATGCCGAGCACGCATGGCATATGGCTGTAATGGCTTATCTTCTGAAGGAGTATTCCAATGAGCCTGTTGATATAGCTCACGTCATGATAATGTGCCTGATCCATGATCTGGTGGAGATAGATGCCGGAGATACCTACGCTTACGATCCCGAAGGAAAGGCGACCCAGAAGGAGCGGGAAGAAGCGGCAAAGGAAAGGATCTTTTCGATCCTGCCGAAAGACCAGAGAGATGAGCTCATGGGTATCTTTGATGAATTTGAAGCAGGGGAGACAGCGGAGGCCAGGTTTGCAAGGGCGATGGATAATTTCCAGCCCCTGATCCTTAACAACAGCAATGGAGGATCGGACTGGATGGAACATGACGTTAAGGCCGAAATGGTATATAAAAGACAGGCAGGGACGGAAGCGGGCTCGAAGCGCCTTTATGAGATCACCGAAAAGATCATTAAAGAGAATATAGACAAAGGAAGTCTTATCAGTTAGGAACCGTCAGTTCCGATTGCATTGATAAACCCTGCAGACTGTGTTATTTTATTAATATGTGTTTGCAGGTTTTTTTATGACCAGATATTTGACACAGAAGGGATTCACAGGCCGGAAAATGGATGAAGAGCTGAAAAAAACGATACTGGAGTATGCACAGCCTGCTATTGATTCAGAGGTTTTTAAGGCGGCCCGCAAGCAGATCCATCACAGGAAAACCACTGTTGCCAGGCATATCATGCGCGTTACCGCGGTGGCGGCCGATATTGCATCAAAACTGAACAAAGAAAAGCAGCGGGTGGATATGAAGGACGTGATAATCGCGGCTGTGTGCCATGATCTCGGGATAGTCGGAAGATACGAGAAATACAGAAATGATGTCGAATGCTGCCTTAAGCACCCGAAAGATTCCCTGATAGTGGCAAAACAGATCTATCCGGATCTTAACAGGCGGGTGGAGGACATAATACTTCATCATATGTTTCCTTTAGTTCCGGTACCGCCCAGATCGCTTGAAGGCTTTGTGGTCATTATGGCTGACAAGATAGTTGCGTATCATGACAGGTTTGACTGAATCTGCCTGCCATATACCTTCTGTATTATTGTACGGCCTTATTGTAATTTACCCGGAAATTACTCGTACAGGTTGTTTTTGCAATATCTGTGACCGGATAACATTAAGGATCGTTCACGGAATATAAGAGTTATTGTCAATGAATAAAGGTTACACAACAATATTTATTATATTGTCGGCAGCATTCTTAACTCTGACCGGATGCGGATATAACGGGATGCATTTGCGGGATATAAATGAAGGTTATGCGGGAGCTGAGGCAGCCGGAGAAGATGCGGGCGACCCCGAAGGAGCTTATGAGAAGACGGCAGACGGTGCCGCTGCAGACAAGGATTCTTTGAATGCTTCTGCCGATAAAGGGGAGGCGCGCAAAAAAAAGCGGAAGAAAAAGGAGCCGGAGGTACACGGGAAGACGGAATGGTCCCTTGAAGACGGAGTGCTTACAATTAGCGGCGAAGGGATGATGGATGATTATGAATTTATCCTTAATGACTATTCCGCCGATAAGGTAAAGGATGATATCGGTACAGCACCCTGGTTTGAAAACAGGGATGAGATAAACTCCGTCGTAATAAAGGACGGGATCACGCATATCGGAAATTATGCTTTTGCAGGTCTTTATAAAGTGAAAGACATGCCTAAGCTCCCTGAGAGCGTAACAAGTCTGGGCGAGGGGGCATTCTGTAAATGCAGCGCCATGTCGGGAATGTTGAAGCTCCCGGAAGACTTAGAGGAGATACCGGGACATGTTTTCTTTTTATGTAAGGGTCTTTTGGGAAGACTTACGATACCATCCGGGGTAACGGTCATAGGAGATTATGCATTTCACGGATGCGAGGCGCTGACGGGGGAGTTTATACTCCCTCCGGAAATAACACATATCGGTAATAAAGCCTTTTCGGGCTGCAGCGGGATCGCAGGGGAACTGACAATTCCTGATACGGTGGTTTCTATCGGGGAGGCCGCCTTTGAGGACTGTTCCTCGTTAAAGGGAAAGCTGTCCCTTCCGGAATCGCTTCCTACCATAAACAGCTTTGTTTTTGCAGGCTGCAGCGGCCTTAACGGAAAGCTTTATATCCCCGAAGGCCCCGATTATATAGGGTATGGAGCATTTTCGGGCTGCTCAGGCTTCAGAGGCAGGCTTGTCATCCCTTCGAGCGTAAAAGGGATCGGAGAGGAAGCATTTTTTAACTGTAGCGGTCTTTCTTCAGTCGTTGTATCGGAAGGGGTCGAGACAATAGACGGAGCTTTCAAGGGCTGCGAAGGCCTTAAGAGCGTTACCCTGCCGTCAGGCCTTAAGTCTGTTTCAATCCTCGCTTTTTATAATTGCGGTGAAATAAATACACTTAATTTCGGCGGAACTAAAAGGGAATGGAAGGTATTCACGGAGATGGATGATTTTTATTCATGTTTTAAAACGATAAGCTGCCGGAACGGAGTGATCACTGACGGGACTGAACAGGGGTCATGATACTGCGGAATATGTTGTCCGGGGAAAGTGTTTTTGATAAAATAAAATTCAGCGTGGATATAAAGTTTGTTTTATGTTTTAAGGAGGGATAAGAGATGGGTTTTTCAGATGCATTGTATACCTTAAACGACGGGTCAAAGCTTCCGGTAATAGGTTATGGAACTTATAATGAGGAATTTGCCGATAATCTTAAGCCTATAAAAGAGGCTATAGATGTCGGGTACAGATTTTTTGATACGGCATCATTATATGAAACCGAGAAATATCTTGGCCAGGCTATAAAGGAAAGCGGGATTCCGAGAGAGGATTTCATCATAGAAACCAAGCTCTGGATCGACGAAATGGGAGCTGAAGGGGTAAAGAGCGCTTTTGAGAAATCTTTGAGACGTCTTAAAATGGATTATGTGGATATCTATATGATCCACTGGCCGAGGGAAACGGGAGCGCCTGATGAAAACTGGAAGGAGCGGGATATCGAGACCTACTCGGCCATGGAAGAGCTTGTTAAAGAAGGAAAGGTAAAGAGGCTCGGTCTAAGCAATTTCCTTCCGCATCATCTGAATAACATATTGAAAAACTGTTCGATAAAGCCCGTGGTCGATCAGCTTGAGTTCCATCCGGGATATTCCCAGGAAGCGGCTGTCGCATTCTGCAAAGAGAACGACATACTGCCGATGGCATGGAGCCCTCTTGGGAGAGGAAGGGAGAATGCCCTCATAGGAAATGCGATCCTTCCGCAGCTTGCCCGGAAATACGGAAAGAGTATCCAGCAGGTAAATATCAGGTTTGCGATACAAAAGGGAGTGCTGCCTATCCCGAAGGCGACTTCGAGGGAGCATATCATCGCCAATCTTGATGTATTTGATTTTGAACTTTCAGAGGATGAGGTCTGGATGTTAAGCTGCATGCCGCAGAACGCATGGCTGTCAGAGCACCCTGATTTTGCGATCCCTTCCAAAAGAAGCAATCCGGAGAATATATAATAAAGATGAAACATTCTTTAAACAAGCAGTTTACGCTTATATTCGGCGGGATCATGGCCGGGATGCTGCTTTTGTTATGGATAGTCAACATAGTGTTTCTGAGTCCGTTTTATGTAAACCGGAAAATGGAAATCATCGAAAAAGCCTATGAAGAGATCGATGAAGAAACAAGCACCGGCAGCTTTTCTTCCGATGAATTTGATTCCCAGTTCCGCCTGATAGCGACCACTTATAATCTGGAAATGATCATCCTTGATACTGACACGGAGACGGTCAAGGCTACCACGAAGGACAACAGCCTCCTTGCCAGGAAGCTTATCGAATATGTTATATACGGGCCGATGGAGAGCGAGGAGATAATCACTACCAACAATTATATGATCCAGCGCTCCAAAGACCGGTCGATCCAGCTTGAATATCTTGAACTCTGGGGATTTCTCCGAGACGGCAAGATGGTGCTTATAAGAACTCCGATAGAGGGGATAAAGGACAGCGTTTCGATTTCAAATACATTGCTGACGTATGTAGGTATTTTTGTCATTGTCGTCGGGATGCTGATAGTGCGGCTTGTTTCCAACAGAGTGACCAAGCCTATACTGGAACTTGCAGATATTTCCGAGAAAATGGCTAATCTGGATTTTGACGCAAAGTATACAAGCGGAGGAGATAATGAAATAGCCCTTTTGGGTGCCAATATCAATAAGCTTTCCGAAAAGCTCGAGGCTACGATATCAGAGCTTAAGACAGCCAATATCGAACTGAAGACCGATCTGGAAAAGAAGAATGAAATAGATGAAATGCGGAGGGAGTTCATATCGAATGTTTCGCATGAGCTCAAAACGCCTATCGCGCTGGTGCAGGGGTATGCCGAAGGCCTTAAGGATAATGTCAATACCGATGAGGAGAGCAGAGATTTTTACTGTGACGTTATAATCGATGAGGCGGCGAAGATGAACCGTCTGGTGCTGAGCCTTTTAGAACTGAGCCAGCTTGAGAGCGGCGGCAGAAGTGTTGATATGGAAAGGATTGATATTATCCAGCTTATCAGAAACTGTGCCTCTTCGATCGGTATACTGCTTGAACAGAATGATATAAAGCTGATTTTTGAACAGGAAGAGCCGGTGTATGTCTGGACCGATGAATTTAAGGTTGAACAGATCGTCAATAATTATCTTTCGAATGCGATACATTATGCAAAATATGAAAAGATCATAAAAATAACCGTGGAGAAGAAAGAGAAAACGGCAAGGATCAATGTCTTCAATACAGGGGATCCAATCCCTGAGGATGCGATTGACAAGCTCTGGACGAAGTTCTATAAAGTTGATAAGGCAAGGACCAGGGAATACGGAGGGAGCGGGATAGGGCTTTCCATAGTGAAGGCTATAATGGAAAGCTTCGGACAGGATTACGGAGTGGAAAACTGTGAGAACGGTGTGGTTTTCTGGTTTGAGCTGGATTCAAAGGCGGAGGATTAGATTCGGGAACTATGAAAATATTTAATAAGGTAAAAGCGGCTTTATTAATGTTGACAGCTGTTTTGGCGGGTTCTTTACTTTCCGGATGCAACAGTGATGAAGCTATCATTCTTGCAGATGAAAATGAGGATGCGCAGCTTGAACTTGTAGCGGAATATGCGGCAGGCCTTTTATTGAAATATGATAAGTCGCATGCCAACGGGCTTACTGTAGCTGTCCCCCAGCAGCCGGTGATGGAGGATCCGGTTGACATAAGTCCTCCAACCCCTGCGGAAATAGAAGAAATGAGCGAGGGCGGACTTGATCCTACGGTTAATGTTTCAAACGACGGACCGCAGGGCTCTACACAGGAACAGGGAAATACGGAGGAGGAAGAAACCCCTGTTGTTTCGGAAAGTGGCGGCTCGATAGCGGATGCTCTGGGGATACCGGGATTTGACGTGACTTATACCGGCTATGAAGCGGTGGATGTCTATCCGGAGGATTCCTCAAACGAGGACGTTGTACTGTTTTCACTGACAGCGGAGGAGGGTCAGAAGCTGCTTATCCTGCATTTTGATCTGTCAAATTTCAGTGGTGAGGATGCGGAATGTGCCCCGATAAATAAAGAAGCAAAGATAAGGCTTATTATAAATGAAACCGACAGGCTGAACCAGCAGATGACTATACTGATGAATGACCTGAAGTCATTTGATGATATCCTTGCCGCAGGTGAAACCAGAGATACGGTACTTGTGTTTTATCTCGATGAAGATATGCAGGATTCTATTGAAAGCATGTCGCTTCTGATAATTGATACGGAAGGAGAGCACAGGTTCGAACTGTAGCAGCAGGATAATTCGATCCGAACCATGATCGGACAAATTTTTTTTGAAATATTTATAAATTTGTGCTTGACTATCATGATATGTGGTGTTAATATACATAAGCTGTCCTTTGAAAACTTAACAGTATGAACCATGAACCCGAAATTCCAGATATTATGCTGCGGGAAGCGAAAAGCGGACGCAGCAAACGTCAGAACAGATTTTCGGAACAACGAGACCAGTTGTTTCTGAGCAAGCGGAGAGATCCGCGAAGAGATT
>JAIKXO010000132.1 GCA_024684065.1 Lachnospiraceae bacterium | reverse complement strand
ATGTGTTAGGCACGCCGCCAGCGTTCGTCCTGAGCCAGGATCAAACTCTCAATTTAAATCTCTTCGCGGATCTCTCCGCTTGCTCAGAAACAACTGGTCTCGTTGTTCCGAAAATCTGTTCTGACGTTTGCTGCGTCCGCTCTTCGCTTCCCGCAGCATAATATCTGGAATTTCGGGTTCATGGTTCATACTGTTAAGTTTTCAAAGGACAGCTTAGACATATTAACACTCGGATATTATCTAGTCAAGTATAAATTTCAAAATTTTTATATCTACTTATCCCCATATTTTTCCACAACTATATCTATGCATAAATATCGTTAAAAACACATTATATGGTAAAAAAATGACTGCCGGCTAAAAGCCGGCAGTTATCGTAATCGCGGATACTGTAACCGGTCTCAGTCAGCATTTTCATCAAATTCATCTATGATAAATCTCTGCCTTCCCTTTACGTCGTCATAGATCCTTGTGATATACTCTCCCAAAAGTCCCGACACAAACACCTGAATGCCTCCTATGAACCAAACAAGGGCTGCCAGTCCGGAAACAACAGTCTCTTTTTTCTGAAGAAGCTTTTTCTGTATAAAGTAAATGCATGACAGAAAAGTTCCTATCGCGGTGATCCCTGCTCCCAAAAAAGTAACGTATTCAAGCGGTTTTGAAGAAAAACAGAAGATTCCGTGAAATCCCATCCTGAACTCACCGAAAAACCTGTTATACTTGCTTTCGTCCTCAGCCCGTGCTTCCCTGTGATACCTTACCGCAGTCTGCTTAAAGCCCACATAGGCTACCATGCCTCTGAAAAACATGTTGGTTTCGGGCATCTTTCTGAGTTCTTCGATGACACGTCTGTTGATCAGCCTGAAATCAGCAGTATCAACAGGGATCTCTACGGAAGAAAGATAATTTATCACCCTGTATGCGGTCAGATCTATAAGCTTCCTGAGCCTGGTCTCTCCCTGTCTGTCTATCCTCTGGGCATAAACGACGTCATACCCCTCCTTCCATTTTTCCACAAGATCCACAATAACTTCCGGGGGATCCTGCAAGTCTACATCGATCACAACGCAGATGTCTCCGTTGCAGTTAAGCACGCCCGCCATGGTAGCTGCCGCCTGTCTGAACCTTCTGCTCATGGTGATAAGTTTTATGCGCCTGTTGCGTCTCATATTCTCCTTTATCACCTCATAGGTCCTGTCTGTAGAAGGATCGAGACTGAAAATGATCTCATATTCACAGCCAAGCTCCTCCATAACCCTCTCCGTTCTATCAAGGAACGGCTCGATCCCGTTTTCTTCATTGTAGACGGGAACCACTATTGACAAAAGATAATTATCGTAATTTTCAAAATTTTCCATCTTAATGCTCCTGATTATAATATATTGCCGATAATGTCATGTAAACTTACAGGCACCTTAAAACACAGTATACCTTTATGATCACGTATTGACAAGAGCGCCCCTGTTAAATTCCAATGATCATCTGCCATATCCGTATTTATATGCAAGCATTGCGAAGCATTCCCTATTTTTTTCAAAAATACCGGCAAACTCTGATATCGGGACCGGACTTGGAGCTTTTCCAACCTCTACCGTAACTCCGGGCTTATTAAGAATGATATGGATGTACTCACCAAAGCCGGCTTTATCGGAATCATGCTGGGCAGTACTGAAAGGCAGATACCCGGTAAGTAATTGAAGCTCTTCTGCGAGCCCGTAGGAAGCCCTTAACTGCTCCTCGTTCATCCCATAGGAATCATAGTAAATAAGCTGCCCCCTGCAATGATAGTTTAAAAAACAGAGATAATCATGTTTCCCGCTCTCCCTGATGAGCATCTCAGACTCAGGTTCGGATTCAGGCCTTTCCCCCTTCGACATACCGTACGAGGGATAATCCTTGTAATTCGCATCCTCCCACTCGACGTCAAAATTATCGTTGATGTCAACGCCGACCGCATTGCTCTTCCACTGGGTCAGATATTCCTCGTAGCTGATATATGTCTTGAATTCCTCAGAAAGCTCGTTCCTGTCAAAATCCTCTTTCTTATAATTATCCGCCCAGTACATAAATCCGATACCGTCATCTAAATATACAAGATACTCTTTATCTCTTTCGTAGCACTCTTTTAACAGCTTAACAAGCTCCTTATCCCTGAGCCCTTCTTCCCCATACTGGCTTATGGAAACTCCGTCTGGATTGACCATCGGAATAATATCAAAGCATACCCTGTCAAGCAGATCCCTGTAAGAAACCCCGCGATAATCATTATCATCATACCGTGAGGCATAATACTCGACCATTTTCATCACGAGCTGAGACGAGATATATTCCCTGCCGTGTATCGCCGCATCCACGAAAATACGCTTCTTTGCTTTTTCATTTCCCAGATGTAGCAGATATATATCCCTGTTGTCAATACTCTTTCCCGCGATTTCATACGATAGCCTGTCGCCGTAGGCTTCGCACAGCTCCTTTATATCAGCCGTCATGTCGTCATATGAATACAACTGTTTCTTAACATCCACTATTCCTGTCCCATAAGGATCGGCCGGTAAAGACGTCCCCCCTCCGGAAGTATCCGCCGGCTGATCGGTTTCAGAATCCTCCTCCTCGTCATGAAGCTCCTCCGATCGTCTGAGCAGATAATCCTTATACCCGCTGCAGCCTGTAAAACAGACCTGTGCAATACCGATAAATAATAATATAACAGTTGTTACCTTTCGTTTTTTCATGCCTACATCCCCATTATTGAATAAATACCGTCAATATCCACGTTTTTCCTGACGAGATCCGCCAGCTTATCATACTGCTCATCCTGAAAGCTCCTGAAATCCATTGTCTTATCATATTCTTCCGGAGATATCCCCCTTTTTTTAAGATAATATCCGCACATCCTGTCTATGAGCTCTCCGCTGTCGAAGATCCCATGCAGATACGTTCCAAAGACACCCTCCGCCCATGATCCGTCAGACCGCTTATTCCCGTCAGACTGCTCCAGCTCAAGAAAGCTTTCCGTTACGGCTCCTGAGACAGGCACAGTCTCTCCGTGATGTATCTCATAGCCCGTAACGTAAGTTCCCTCAAACGGACCGCTTAAGATTCTGCCATGGGCCTGCCTTGTCTGCTTTTTTTGCATAAATGCCGTGTTAATTGGAAAAAACCCGAAGCCCTTTTCCGATTCCGCCGTTTCCGGATCATATATCGTCTCTCCCAGCATCTGATATCCCCCGCATATACCGAGAATATCGGTACCAAGCTTTAAGAGCGCCGAAACAGCCTTAAAAAGCCCCGTTTCCTTAAGCCATCTCAGATCCTCTATCGTGCTTTTGCTTCCCGGAAGTATCAGAAGATCCGGCCTCCCAAGCTCCATGCAGCCATTCACATATCTGACGCCTGCAAGGGCGGAATTCTCAAACGGCTCAAAATCCGTATAGTTCGAGATAAACGGAAGCCTGATCACCGCGATATCGACCGGCCTGTCATGGCCTTTCCTGTGAAGCTCCTTCGAAAGTGAATCCTCTTCTTCGATCTTTATCTTCCCATACGGAACAACTCCGAGAACCGGCTTTCCCGTCAGCTTTGAAAGCTCTGAAAGACCCGGCTCAAGAAGGCTTTTGTCACCTCGGAATTTATTGATTATAAAACCTGAAACCCTCTTTTTCTCGCTATCGGTCAAAAGTCCAAGCGTTCCGTAAAGCTGGGCAAAAACCCCTCCCGGATCGATATCTCCGACAAGCAGGACTTTTGAATCAACCATCCCGGCAAGCCCCATGTTGACGATATCCTCAGATTTAAGGTTTATCTCGGAAGGACTGCCCGCTCCTTCAATGACAATTATATCATTTTCACGGGCAAGTCCGTTATAAGCATCCAAAATATCCGGAACAAGCTTCTTCTTCATTCTGAAATAATCCGAAGCTTTATAATTGCCCTTCGGTCTTCCGTTCAGTATAAGCTGGCTCCCGGTTTCACTTAACGGCTTAAGAAGCACGGGATTCATTCTGGCATCGGGAAGTTTTCCCGCCGCATAGGCCTGCACCGCCTGCGCCCTTCCCATTTCAAGCCCTTTATCGGTCACAAAGGAATTAAGCGCCATATTCTGGCTCTTAAAAGGAGCGACCCTGTATCCGTCCTGTTTAAAGATCCTGCAGAGGGCGGCCGTTATCACGCTCTTTCCGACACCGCTCATCGTTCCCTGGATCATTATACATGCCGCCATTTACACCCTCTTTTCTGTTGAAAAGGTTTTTATACCTGTACAATCTGATCTGCGCTCTGCAGGATCGAAAGCTTAAAAGCATCGATAAGCCTTCTGTTTTCCTCATCCCCAAGGACCGCGATCCTGTAGCAGCCCTTACAAAGCCCGTAATAATCAGAACAGTCGCGTATTATTATCTTCCCGGAAAGCATTCTCTCTTTCAGGTCAGTTATTTCGGATCTGAAGAAAAGATAATTTGCCGTACCGCTTATTTCATCAAAACCGATCTCTTTCAATTCCTTCCGAAGAAATTCTCTCCGGGCCGCAATATATTTAACCAGAGGAAGCCTGTACTCTTCGTCTGAAAGCTTAAGCGCCGCAAGCCCCGCCTCGTAAGCCGGCGTAGAAATAACCCAGGGCTGTCTTTCTTCATCGATCTTTTTTAAGAGAACGGGATTTTTCCCTATGATATATCCTAATCTCAAACCCGGCATTGCATAGAGCTTTGTAAATGCGTTAAGGACCAGGGTATATTCATTTAAGCATCCGGACATCGAATATTCCCGGCAGTCCTCTACGAATTCCATAAAACATTCATCAATAACCAGAATGATCCGTTTCTCAGCACATACAGCGGACAGTTTTTCAAGGTCATTGCGGTCAGTGAGGATACCTTTAGGATTCGAAGGATTTGCGATGAAAACAATATCTATATCGGAATTCCTTATATGTTCAAGACAATCTGCAATATTGCCGTTTTCCTGCACAAAATGGCTGACCTCTGCCCCGTAAAGCTTAAGCGCCCTTTCATATTCCGTAAAAGCCGGCTCGATTATAAGCGCCCTTTTGAGGTTTTCCCTCAGAGCACCGGCGATCCTGTAGATAAGATCGGCGGCGCCGTTTCCGCAGATCACGTTTTCCGGACCGGACGCATATTTTTCAGCGATGGCTTCCCTGAGCCTTAAACAATGCGGATCCGGATACCGGTGTGAAAGCCCGACCGCTTCCTTTGCAGCCTCCTTTACCTTTTCAGGCATCCCGAAAGGGGCGATATTTGCGGAAAAGTCCAGATATCCTGTTATATCCCCGGGAAAGTATCCGCCGTGAAGGTTCATAATTTTCACCCTGTTTTCAATCAGATACCACGCGGCAAGTTACGGTGTAAAAATTGCTGTGCGCAGCAAACTACTGGTATCAGATCCTCGTAACATTTGCCGGATGGACAGGCAGGCTTGCGCACCCGGCTCATTGCCCGCAGAACAATTTGATTTCCGACTTTAACCGGCGTTTACGCAAATATCCAGACGAATAAATATGTTCCGGATAATGCCGTTCGCCGTCAGAAAACAAGCTGCTTTAAAAGCATTATTACCGTCGTCCTTAACAAAACACAAATGATGACCAGAATAAGAGAAGCCG
Organism: Lachnospiraceae bacterium; assembly: GCA_024684065.1. The sequence goes on along the minus strand of JAIKXO010000132.1, from coordinate 28,294 downwards.
TAAGAAAAACCCGGTTCGCCCGGAGAATATCAGAAGCTGCCGGCTCCGGAAATTCTCCTCCTATGACCGGCTTATCATGATACTCACCGAAATAGAAAGCCCCTCCTCCGAGCCTCACCCCTAAAGCGCCGGACATTGCCGACTCAGTCTGGGCCGAATTAGGACTTTCATGGTTAAGCCTGTCCCGTTTCCAAATAAGGAACGCCCTGCTGCCGGATGTCTTTACGCTTTGGCTGTTTTTTTCATAGTGATCGCGTCCTGACAGAACTGAATCGGAGGCAGCCTGTCGTGCCCCCCTTAATCCGCAGATACAGGAAGCAATGATGATCATAAGGGCAGCGGCTCTCGACGGAATAAAATTTGCTACATCATCAAGCCTTGCCGCGGCCCTCCCGTAGTTTATATACCGTTCATTTTTATAGCCTATCATGCTGTCCATGGTATTAACCGCTTTATATGCCATTGCAAAAGGAGCTCCCATAACGGCCAGATAGAGCATGGGAGCTGCAGCTCCGTCAGAAAAGCTTTCCGCAACGCTCTCTATCGCCGCCCTTACTACCCCGGCTTCCGAAAGCTCTGTGGTATCCCTTCCCACTATCCGCCCCACAGCCTTCCTTGCTTCTTCAAGGCCCTTGCCCGAAAGCTTCTCATATACATTCCTGCTTTCCGACAGCATGCTCTTTACGGCTATAGTCTGAAAACCCCAAAAGGCATCGATAAGGATCAGGATCATAAGCCCGTTCGTTCCTGAAAGTACGATTATGATGCAATATATTCCACATGTAACCGACAGTGTTCCAAGGAGCATGATCAAAACCGTAAACAAACCGGCTCTTTTCTCCCCCTGAACAGTCTTTGCGGATACGCCTCTGAGCTTTCCTTCTAAAAAGCTTATCGCTCTTCCCATAATAACCACGGGATGAATCAATAAAGAAGGTTCACCTAAAAACAGGTCAAGTATATATGAGATAAAAGGTACCAGGCAAAGAAAAATTATACAACCAGTATCCATATGCACGATCCGATCCATTGAAAAGCATCGATTCCCCGGCTACATCCCGTGCCGGGATTTTTAGGGAAACGCTGATCAAAGCGTTTCCCGCGCCAAATGCGCAGGGCGAAGCCCCTTCCTTTGCGCGTTTGTGCGCATCTATTTTAAGGAAAAACTGATTTAATCAGTTTTTCCTTAGATATTTTCCTGTCCCTTCAGCTTCTGTGGCAGGCCGCACACAACCCTGAATACTTCCTCCGCTTCTTCGGCCAGCATAAGGGACAGTTTTCCCGCCCGTTCGCGGAACAGTCTTTCCTCTTTATCCATGGGAACCACTCCGGAACCGGTCTCCGAAACGGTCACGGCCTTTTTTTTTGAAAGCTCAAGGACAAGCTCTAAAAACCGGGCGTCCGTCATGCTGTCTCTCACAAGCTCCTGCGCTTCCGAAACACACTCTGAGCTCCACTCTTCCTCGCTCATTCCAAGCTTTTCCATAATGAACTTTTTCTTATAAGAAAACCTCGGACCAATAACAAGTATCATAAAACACCGCCAATCCGGGCTGCCGCAGGCAACAGACAGGTGACAGCTATCATCCAGGCTTCTGAAACAGTCAGAAACCACCCGGCCTGATCGCCGTTCAGACCTCCGAATTTCTTTTCCGACATATATTTATAATACAAAAATATGATAACAGCTGTTACTATGCAGGCTGCTCCTCTCATTCCCTTAAGGCAAAGCAGCACGGCCGCGATAACACACTCACACAGCTGGACTATCCGGGCAGCCCTGCCCTCCGCTCTTCCTGAATCCGAAAACATTGAAGCCATCGTTGATCCTTCGGTAAATTTAAAGGTAAGCACCGAAAGTCCTGACAGGCATCTGCTGAAAACAAAGATAAGCATTGTAAGAACGGGATCATACATAGCTTCGGGACAGGATGCCCATAAAGCAAGTTCCGTGATCATAAGACAGACAAGCCTTATCGCCGCAAAAGCTCCGATACCGGGATCCTTAAGGATAGCAAGCCTTTTCTTTATATCTCCCCTGCTTGCAAGAGCATCACTTACATCAAGATAACCGTCCAGATGAATGCCTCCGCTTATCCATACCGGTATCAGGGTAAGACCTGCGGCTCTTAAGATATCCGGAAACGACAGTTTCACGCAAAAACTGCAGAACAGCCACATGACAGCTCCGGTCAATATGCCGATCAGAGGGAACGCGCACATGGAGAAACGCATGTTTTCCTTTTCCCATCTGACTTGCGGCATAGGAACTATCGAATATGTTGAAAAAGCAATAATAATGGACTTTATTATCATACCTGCGTATTTATCGATAACGGGGCTTTCTCAGCAAGTCCCGTCTGTTTCGTCTTTTATCACATTCGCGAGACCGCAGACTATTTCCGCAACATAGTCTGCCCTGCGGGCAAGCTCATAATTCACCCTTGAAAGAAGCTTAAGATACAGAACGGTCTCTTTTTCATACAGTATCCCGTCAGAACATAATTCTCCGGTCACTGCAACCGCCTCCCTGCACTGTTTACAGATCATGTCTATCCCGGATACGATTTTTTCAGACAGCCTGTCTATATAAAAATTATCACTCCCGGCATCCTTTCCCTCAACAGCCGCCGTATCCGAACGTCTGTTTTCAGTATCCTTTGCATCATCAGTCTTACCGGCCAGCCCGGTTCCCTGTAGCATGTCATCCGGATCCCCGAGAAACATTTCATTTGCGCAAAGATTTGTTATATCTTCGATAAGCACAAAGCTGTCCGGGGAAAGCATATGAACGGTCTCTCCCGGATCCTTGGGTCTTTCGATCAGCCGGTATCCCTTCCCTTCCCGCATTTTAACATGTCTTTCTATTCTTCCGAGGCTCTCTCGATCCAAAGCCCCCGGTTCCTTTGGAAGGTCCATCGTCGCAAGATAGATAAGCTCCCCTCTGAGCTCATTTGAACCTACAGCTTTTTTTCGAAAGCCGTTCTGAAAGCTCTTCTGAAAACTCTTCTGAAAGCTCTGATGATCCGTTTCGATAAGTCTTTGGGCATAGGCGCTCTTTCCGCTTTCTGCCCCGCCTATGATAAGCTTAAGCATCCGGAAACCTCTTATAAGGCTCGATCCCAAGCCTTCCGAAATCATGGCCGCTTTCGTATACATTAAGGACTCTCTGAAGAAGCGAAAGAAGCATCAGCGCCCCGCTCCCTTCTCCTAAATACATGCCCGCAGAGATCACGGCGTCCTTTTTTAGCAGTCCGGTCAGATAATCTCCTCCGCTTTCCGCGCTTATATGGCTCGCAAACATAGCCTTCCCGGAAAGCGGGCTCAGCCTGTATGCGCACAGAGCCGCCACCGAACTTATATAGCCGTCTATTATGACCGGGATCCCGTAACGGGCTCCCCCGAGGAACACTCCGCAGAGCGCCGCGATATCAAGTCCTCCGACCTTTGAAATAACATCTATGGGATCCTTTCCATCAGGCCTGTTCACCCTGAGAGCTTCTTTTACTACAGACAGCTTCTTTGAAAGCTTATCTGAAGGAATCCCCGCACCCCTTCCGACAAACCTCTCAGGCGCCTCTCCCGTAAGCGCTGAGGCGACAGCCGCCGATGTCGTGGTATTGCCGATACCCATCTCCCCTGTAAGGATGCAGTCATATCCGAGCTCCTTAAGCTCTTGTACCAGATCGATACCGGCCATAACCGCCCTTTCACAGTCATCCCCTGTCATCGCCGGCATTTTGAAAATATCTCCGGTACCGTTTATGATCCTTCTGTTTAAGATCCTTAAACGTCCCGCCTCTTCATTTTCCGAAGGTCCAAGAACCTCCGAAAGAGTGCCTGTCTCTCTCTCCGAAAGACTTACCCCGTCACCTCCGGCTTCATTTTCATCCAAAACCCCGACATCCACAGGAAGGACCTCGCACCCGGTACCTTTCGCCATAAAGGATACCGTGCTTTCCCTTTTTCCGAGAGCCTTCATCACGCTTAAGGTGACCGCGGATCCCGTCTGGCTCACGCCCTCATTAACAACCCCGTTATCCGCGCAAAACACAAGGAGAACCGGTTTATTGACACAGACGGAGGCACTTCCCCTAAGAGCCGCGATCTCAGAGACCATCTCCTCGAAAGCCCCCAAACTTCCCAGGGGCTTTGCGATGCTGTCCCATTTTGCTTTTGAAGCCAGATACGCTTTTTTGTCTCTTTCGGTAATTCCCGACAGGACCTCGTCAAGCCTGCTCATTTTCCGAATACTCCTCAGCTCTTTCCACAAATCTCCCGGCAAGCGGCAGCTCTCCCGAAAGCTCTAAATGGGGAAAGCCCGCATATAAGACCCCGTTAGTATAGCCCATCGGCGTTTTCTTTTCGGCGCCTGCCCCGGATCCGGCTTTTATGGAATAAAAATCTCCGCCCGGAGCGGTGCTTTCATAATAATGAAACTCGTGGGCCGGAACCCTTTCACCCTTTTTTAAAAGCATTGAATCCTTATCCGAGCTCAGCCATACATATCCGAATCTCCTGAGAGCCCCGGTATAATAAACGCTTCCGTCAATAAAGCCTGTCATTTCATAATATTCTCCGGAAACGTCATATATCCCGGAATGGAGATACATAAAACCTCCGCACTCCGCAACGGCCGGAAGCCCTGAATTTAACGCCGAAAGAATGCTTCCCTTCATGCCTTTGTTTTCGGAAAGCTCCTTTAAAAAAAGCTCCGGGTATCCGCCTCCCAGATAGAGCCCGGATATCCCTGAAGGAAGCTCTTTATCCTCTATCGGGCTGAAAAAAAGAAGCTCTGCCCCTGCTTTTTTAAGAGCTTCAAGACCGGTCCTGTAATAAAATCCGAACGCGTCATCATATGCAACTGCGATCTTAACCTTCCTTTGCAAGCTCCAGAACCTCCGAAAGATCTACGGTTTCACCGGATAAACGGGCCAGCTCTTCAAATCTGTTCATAAGCCCCTCTTTATCCTTCTTTGTAACAGAGGAAAGCCCCAGATGCCTGCTTTCGATCCGTGCCTCCTCAAAATGCTTCAAATATCCCAAAACCTTAAGGCCGGTCCCCTCCTCTATAAGCGGCTTCAGATACCGGTAAAGAGGCTCCCTGCAGTCATTTAAGAGAACCCCGGCTATATGACTGTTTTCTTTATATGAAAGCATTCCTTTTATGAGAGCGCACAGAGTGGGACCTATTCCGGAAGGCCTTATGACAAGTATCACCGGTGTATCGGTAACTTTAGCGATATCCCATGCGCTGTTCTCCGATGTCCCTGCGATCCCGTCGTAAAATCCCATGACCCCTTCCAAAAGGACTATATCCGTATCATCTGCAAGGCCTTTAAGATTTGTAAGGGCTTTTTCCCTGCCCTGCAAAAACAGGTCTATATTGCACCCTCCGGGTTCATTATCGGAGAGAACGGTATTATGAAAGATCGGGTCTATGTAATCCGGCCCGCATTTGACGACCCGCACCTTCAGATCCTCTTTCTTAAGCATCAGCGCCAGGAGGGCGGTGGCCACTGTCTTTCCGCTCCCGCTCTGCATGGCGGAGATCATTATCTTTTTCATGAAAAATATACTGCCCCATATACGATATCAGGGATTGCGGAGCACAAAGCGCGAAACAATCCCTGATATCTCTTTAGAAATCCGTAATTATCATAGTAAATGCCAAAATGAAAACCGTTTTGTCGTTTACTGTATAACAATATGTCTCTATACGGCGCTTTGCCTCAAAGCACGGCCCGTATGGCCTCAAGCAGCTCCCCGTATTCCTCAAATGCGGGCAGGTCGGGATTATCCTTTATTATCTGCTCCGTGCTCTTAAAAAGGAAGCCCGCCTTCCCGGCTCTTATCATTCCGAGATCGTTATGGCTGTCTCCGCATGCGATAGTATCAAAGCCTACGGACTGAAGCGCCCTTACGGTCGAAAGCTTTGATTCCCTGCACCTTAGCCTGTAGCCTGTGATCATACCGTCTTCCGAAATTTCCAGGGAATTGCAGAAAAGCGTGGGAAAGCCCAGCTTTTTCATAAGCGGCCCGGCAAATTCCTCATAGGTATCGCTTAAGATCAAAACCTGGGTTAACTCCCTTAAGGCATCCAGAAATTCCTTAGCCCCCTCCATTGGCTCTATCTTTGCGATCGTCTCGCGGATCTCTTTTATTCCCAGGCCATGCTCATTAAGTATCCCCAGCCTGAATTTCATAAGCTTATCATAATCAGGCTCATCCCTCGTTGTTCTTTCAAGCTCTGAAATACCGCTCTCCTTTGCGAAAGCTATCCATATTTCCGGAACAAGCACACCCTCCAGATCCAGACAGACTATATTCATAAAAACCTCCGTTATCAATACTTATTTTAGACAGGGAAACGCCGTTTTATCAGAGTTCCCTCAGAAAATCCACAGATTATCAGAACAGTATATCATAATTCCCGTCAAACAGTTCCTTAACGGGCATTTCATTGAATTCCCAGTCCCAGCTGTCCTCATTATACTCAAGCCACAGCGAATATTCCTTCCCTTTACTGTTTTTCAGCAGAAGGATACGCGCCTTTTTTTCTTCATCTCCGTTTTCAGGATCATAACCGTCATTTTCGGGAACGATTATCCCGACAGGAGACATGACATCTCCTTTCCTGATCCTTACCGCATCGGTTTTAATATCGTCCGTGGCCGTAAGATCATACGCCTCGTCCTCGGGATAATACCATACCCCGTCCCTCGGCTTGGGGCTTCCGAAGGCATCAATGCAGCATCTTGAGTATAATATGCGGCCTGAGAAAACATCATCAGAGGCCAGGACATGGAAGTCTATCGGATCCGTCATGATATAGCCCCTCATGTCTTCCTCCTCATAGCCGGAAGAATAGTTTACAGCATAGAATAATCCGCTTGTTTCCTCGTCCTCGTACACTTCGTCAAAAGAGAAACTGAAAATTCTCAGATTCGTAAAGCCGTCATCAAGATTGCAGCTCAAATATATGTAATAATCTCCCAGAGGCGATTTTACAAGGTTTGCGGTTATATCATAAGCGTAAAAATCATCGACCCTGTCAAGCGAGCCGTTTATACCGAAGGTAAAGGCCGTGACCGTCGAGTATTCATCAGCATACGGATATAACGTAACCTCGCTGTATTCTTTGTTATAGTTCATGTCCATATATACAGACGTGCTGAATACCGACGAGACCGGGATCTGATATGCAAAGGAAGACGGAACATCCGTGTAAGCCTCTTCAAACAGATCCTCGTTTCCGGAATACGGAACGAAGACGATCATGGCATTCCGGCCAAAGTCCATCACGGAATAATTTACCGTATTATTTAAATAGAAGGTCAGGCCTTCATAGCCGACGGTAAACGAAAGCTTCTCGCTGCTTATAAGCTTACCCGATCCAAGCTGCTTATTAAGCTCCTTTGTTACATCCTCGACAGTCGTCTCAGGATACGCCTCCTCATTAAGAATGTCCTCTATCAGATCCTCAAGATCCGAAATATCCGTTACAACATCATCGAGGGCAATATCCTCTCCGGTTTCGGGATCCATATTTATTCCAAGGAGAGTACGGTATTCTTCCAGGGCGCTCAGCGTTTCGCGCGATTCAACCGTTGAGAAAACCGCTCCATCGGCTCTTGTGACATATTGATAGATCCCCGTGCTGCACACATTATGAAGGATGGTATCCCCGTCTGAGGCATTGTCAAGCTCAGACTTTACTTCTTCTTCAAAATCCCCGAATCCGTCTCTGAGCTCTTTTACATTGAAAGAATTGATCTTATCCACCCTTTTTTTCAGTTCCGGATATTCATCGGAAATAATAAGCTTGTCCACGATCCCGCTGCAATATGGGCTGCCGTCGGAGTACTCATATTCCCATTCATAACCGATCTGCATGATATCTTTAAAGCCTTCGATAGTGACAGGTTCTTCTATATCCTTCACGGTGACCCGGTCATTTATATCCGGTGTCTTCCCGTCATACGTAAAATAATCCTTATTAAAGATTTCGGGATGGGCTTTGTACGGTATGTCAACTTTCATCGATCCGGCCGCATAGGAGCCCACTGCATAATCTTCGAAATAAAGGCTGATCCCGTCGCAGGAAAGCGTCCATACGGGGCCGTCTGAACTCTTTGCATCCCTTTTTATCCTTTTCAGAAACTTATCCTTATCGGATGACAGGCCCTCAAAGTATTCCTCCATTTCCGGATCCTGGGAAGTAAGCTCGTCAAACACTATCTGAGGAAAATCGGACACATCGGTAACAACATCGGAAAATCTGATGTCCCGGCAGGTTACGGGATCAATGTTCGTTCCGCCATAATATGTATATCCGTGGGCACCGCCAAGGAAGGAATAATAACAGACGTTGTAGGAAAACGCCTTGCTGTCAGCCCTTGTGACCTCCGCCCGGGCATCCTCCTCAAAAGGATACTCCCAGCCGTCCATATGCCTCTGAAGAGATGCGTCAGACGCTTTCTTCATGTCCTTTGAAAATTTCGCATAGGCTTCTTCATTTATCTCATTGATCTTTTTTTCAAGCTCAGGATAGGCTTCGGCGCTTTCATCATCAAGCTTGAAGGAATAGCAGACACCCTCAGCGGAAACATAATCGCCCTCTTTCATGTTCATTGACTGGTTGACACATTCAAGAGATATGAGTTCGTTCTTCTCTTCAGTCTTCTTTTTGGTATCGGAGTCTGAATTACTGCCTTTCCTGTCCTTTCGGGACTGCCTTTTTTCAGAGTTTTCTTCCGTTTTGTTTTTATTTCCGGCTGCCGCAGCTCCAAAGGCTGAAACGGGCGCTGCACCGGTCATAATGACAGCAGCGGCAAGAACCCCTGCAACATATTTATAGAATGATGACCTTTTTTTCATACTTCACACTCTCCTTCGCATTGTGTCTTATACATTTTATTCAGCATTTAAAAGCTTATGATGATATCCCCTTCTCTTATCGGAACCTGTTTTTAAGTTTCCGGTAAAAGACATGCTCTGATACGCCGTATTCTGCGCCGTATTCTGATTATCGTATATGCGTTTCCGGCCTCCGAAAATATACATTTTTCGAAAATATATTGTACAGTTTGCCAAACAAAACGTCAACCGCATGCTAAAATGAAAAGACGGGTACGGAAACAAGATATTCGCTTATGAGATATTATTATGAGCTAAAGAACCCCTGAAAAAGGCCTTTAAAAGAAAAAGGCGATAAATTGCCGAATATCAGAAACCGGATATGAAATACAGTAGATTTATATGATTTAATGGAGTATATTTTAATATAAAGGGATCTATGCAGTTTTAATGAAATGATGTGAAGGTCAAAAGTGATATCAAGCGTGTCATAAAGCTTTTCACCCACTGGCAAGCAAGCTTGCCGTGGGTTCAGGCTATTGACCCTGATATCATTAAATTTCACACATAAACAAATGCAAAAAAAGGATGAGGATATGGCTAAGAAAAAGACGGGCGAACTGATCAGGGAAGCAAGGACAGGCGCCGGAATGACGCAGGAACAGCTGGCAAAAAAAATAAAGGGACTTGAAGCATCAGACATAAGCAAGGCAGAAAGAAATGAGCTTCAGCTTACCCAGGCGCAGCTTAAGGAAATAGCAAAAGCAACGGGGGTCACACAGAAATCTCTCCTGGAATCACAGAGCGGTGCTAAAACAGCTTCAAAAACGGAAAGCTCCGGCAAAAAGGCTTCATCAGCTTCAAAAACCGGCGCTTCCAAAAAGAAAACTTCTTCGGCTGCAGGGAAAGGCAGCTCTGACAGCGAAAAGCTTACGGCAAACGAACAGAAACTGTTAAAGCTGTACCGGGCTGCGGATGCGGAAACAAAGAAATCTGCCATGGAGGTCCTTGAAAACAAAAAATCCGACCTCGGAAATATGGTTTCTTCCCTTCTTACCAATAAAGTTGTCAAGGACGCGGTCTCGCAGCTTATTAAGAAATAGACGGACGGGATTTATTCCTGTCCGCCATTTTCAGTTTCCGGTGATCTTTGTTCCTCCGGCTTCTGTTCTTCCGGATTCTGCACTGTGGCATTGATAACAGGAGGCTCTTCCTTCCTCGGATTGCGCTTCATATATACAAGAAAAGCCACGCACACCGCCATAAGCCAGCTGACGACGATAGCCGCTGTTATCTGCAATTTGCTGGCATAAGGAGTTACATAGACCATAAATCCCCCTACGGCTCCGAAAACAAGCCAGCATACTAAAAAAACTACAACACTGACAACATCCATGTTTTTCCATCCTTCTGCCATAAACCTTACCGCTTTCGGAAGGCCGCAGGCTTTAGATTTATTCTCTGAGGCAGTCCTGAACCTGAACGCAGCCAGCCAGACAGCCGTTTCCGTCTGAGTCCGGACGCATACAAGTATACAGCTTTTTTAAGATTTCGTAAATCAGTATATCTGCCGGGGAAAGACCGGTCAGATCGGTTTTTCCATAAAAATACAGGAAACGGATTTATTCGTTTCTGTATCCCGGATCATATTTACGGCAGCATAATAATCGTTTGATCAATATCTTCAGGGTTTTCTCTTTAATCCTGATTTTACTATATTCATCCGGAAGAGGTGATCGATATGCTTGGAGTATGTCTTTTATTTGTCGGAATCGTTTTGATCAACAACGGGATCTGCAGCTTATGCAAAACAGACCCGAAATCGGCCGCGGTTATGAATCTGTTTACCGGCGGGCTTTCGCTGTTCATAAACATGGTCAACCTGGTGCAGGGAAATTATTATGCGGCCGGAACAGGGCTTTTATTCTGCTTTACATATCTGTTTGTAGCCATAAATAATATCTTTAAGCTTAACCCTGCGCCATTAGCCTGGTTTTCCCTTTTTGTTGCCATAAATGCCGTTATTTTCGGCTTCGTGGAAGGCTTTGCCGGCAACAGCTATCTCGGAATAACCCCGGACTGGCGGTGGGCAGCCATCTGGTGGCTCTGGGCAGTCCTGTGGGCCAGCTCTTTCTTTACAGATATACTGAAAAAGGATTTCGGAAAAGCCGTGCCCTGCCTTCAGATCTTTGAGGGTATCGTAACCGCATGGATCCCGGGTGTTCTCATGCTTCTCGGAGCCTGGTAATGATCATGCTTCACGGCACCTGGTTATGATCACGCTTCACGGCACCCGGTAACGAATTTGTTTTTCCCAAAGAACAGAGGAACAGTGAAATGGATAAGAAGATCGATATAGTCATCACCATGGGAGGACTTGGCTCAAGGTTCAGAAAGATGGGATATACGGTTCCCAAATATATGATAGAGGCAAAGGGAAAGACGCTGTTTGAGTGGTCTCTGATCAGCCTTGAGGGCTTCAGGAATGAAGCCGCAAGGTACATATTCATCGCAATGAAGGATGAAAATAATGATGTGAAGGCTTTTATAGAAGAAAAATGCGCTACCCTGGGAATAAGCGATCATCACATAATGATCCTTGATTATCTTACCGACGGGCAGGCCACGACCGCAAAGCTTGCTTCAAAGTACTGGGATCCCGAAAATGCGCTTCTTATCTATAACATAGATACTTATGTCGAGGCAGGGGAAATGAACAGCCGCGAATTAAAAGGTGACGGCTTTATTCCCTGTTTTAAGGCCGAGGGGGACCACTGGAGTTTCGTGCGTCTCGATGAAAACGGAAGGGTCGCGGAGATCAAAGAAAAGAAACGGATTTCGGATCACTGCACCCTCGGGGCATATTATTTCAGGACCTGCGCTTTATATGAAAAACTGTATGACGAGTTTTACATAACATCAGAGGCTTCAGACGAGGATCTGAACACATCGAAGGAACCGCGCGCGTTACCGGGATCCGGTAAAACGGATAGTAAAAGTACGAAGAACAACGATCCTCAGAAGCTCGTCAACGGGGAAAAATATGTCGCGCCGCTTTATGATTATCTGCTGTCAAAGGGCGGGGAGATATATATATCAGATATAGACCCCAAAAAGGTGCATGTTCTCGGCACACCGGAGGAGCTTAAGGAATTTCTCGGCCAATAAGGAGCCCCCGACTCTGAAGAGCGTATGTCAGATATTTCAGGGGCAAAAACCCTTTTCAATAGAGGAGACGAATAAATTCGTTTCCGATAAAAACCGGTAATCGCCTTTAGAGATGCCGGGGATATCAATACCTTGTAACAAACTCGAGCTCGACCCCGTTCGGATCCTCAACAAGGATATTCCGGAATTTAAGCTTTAAAACATCCCCCGGCTCTGAAAGAACGGTTATTCCGTTATCACAGAGCTTTTTATATAATGCGTCCACATCATCGCAGTTAAGGGCGAGATGACGGAAGATCCCCCTTGTTTTGACATTGGGGTGCGCCGCTCCGAAATCATCGTCATATTCGATCAGCTCGAGCATCAGGTTATCCGCCAGTTCATAGTAGTAAAGCCTGTGGTCTCCCATATCGACGGTATCAAGCTCCTTAAGCCCTAAAATACGCCCGTAAAAATCCTTACTTTTTTCAAGGTCAGTCACGTTAATGGTAATATGATCCGGTTTTAACATTATTCCCTCCCTATTTATATATTTTTTGATCACTTCGTCCTTGAAGCATACATGATAAGAGAAGCCGCAACCGCGGCATTCAGTGATTCCGTTTTTCCCTTCATTGGTATCTTTATAAGGCTGTCAGCGAGATCGCTCGTCTCTTCGGTTAAACCGCCGCTTTCATTCCCGATGATCACTGCTGCCATCCGGGCATATTCGATCCCGTCAAAGCTTTCATTGCCTTTCAGATGGGCGGCATAAACCCTGACTCCCTTTTCCTTAAGCGTCCTTACGGCATTTTTGATATCCGGCTCATAAGCGGTCATCACTCTGAAAACAGCACCCATTGAAGCCCTGATAACCTTAGGGTTATAAACATCCACTGTATTCTTGTCGGTTACGATAAGTCCGTATCCCGCTGCCTCAGCAGTCCTTAACATTGTCCCCAGGTTTCCCGGATCCTGAATGCCCTCCAGAAGCAGGATCCTTTCACATAGTGCCTTGTCATTGCCTGAGACCAGCTCTGAAAAATCGCGGTAGTCCGCTTTTATAAGGCAGAGGATACCCTGAGGCGTTTCGGTATCAGACATTTTCCTGTATACAGGGTCCGAAACCTCTATGTACCCCGATTCCTTCAGTTTTGGAAGGATCCCTTCCCTTTCAAGGAAACTTTCGGATACATAAACAGAATCTATACTTTCGACCGGGGCTTCGGAAAAAAGCTTTATCCCCTCAGTCACGAAAAGTCCGCTTGCCCGCCTTTGCCTAGAGCTCTCAAGAAGCTTTTTTATTTCCCTGACCCTGGGGTTATTAATACTTGTGATCACTTTAAAGCCTCCTTAAAATCCGCCTGAAATATTATAAAGCCGCAATCTCAGTATACCATAAACCGGCAGGCCATAAAAAAGGATTATCTGATTTTTGACAAATGCCGATTTATATCGTATAAATATATGATAACAATAAAATATCAGGCGGAAAACATTTAATATACAGGCATTGTATTTGTTTTCCGGACAAAACCTGACGGATATGGAAAGGAGCTTATCATATGTTGAACATAGCCGAGCTTAAAGAAAAAGGAAAAGCCTCAATGAAGGCAAATTACTGGATGTCGGTGGTTGTATCTATATTATTGTCATTTTTTGCCGCCGGGATGTCCTTTGGCAGCGGATCATCCTGGAATAATAATGAAAACGTCGATATTCAGCTGACTGATGAGGTTATCGCAATAATACTTGCCGTTCTTGCGGTTATTGCTGTTTTTGTGATAATCGGCGCTTTGGTAAGGATATTTGTTTTCAATCCTATCGAAGTAGGATGCCAGAACTTCTTCATTAAAAATGCAAGAACTCAGAATGCGCAGTTCGGAGAGGTTGGCGCAGCTTTCAAGCCCGCATGGATGAACAATGTGAAGACCCTGTTTTTAAGGGATCTCTTTCTCGTGTTATGGAGCATGCTGTTTTTGATACCAGGCCTGGTAAAGTCATATTCCTACAGGATGGTACCGTATATTCTGGCCGATCATCCTGAAATAAGCGGAACCGAGGCCATTTCTCTTTCGAGAAAGATGATGAACGGGAACAAAATGAAGACATTCTTATTTGACCTGTCGTTTATCGGATGGATCCTGCTTTCGATAATCACCCTGGGAATCCTCGCTGTCTTCTATGTGGGACCGTATTATAATAATGCGGCGGCAGAGATATATGAGACACTTAAGCCGGACTTTCCTGAGCTTAACTCCTGATCATGACGGGTACAGATGTTTTGTCCCGATGCCTTTTTCAGGCGGATATTCACAGGATCACGGATCAAAACTTATAGGGCTGTAATATTTATACAGCCCTATACTATCGTCACATCTAAGAAAAAGAGATACCGGTTGCCGGCATCTCTTTTTCTTAATCCTTATTTTGTTTTCACCTGCTTTTCGTAAGATCCACATTTCTCCCGGACCCGTTCTTTACTTCGATATCTCTCAGATCGAAAGCGACCTGCTTACATTGTATTCAAATTCGGAGATACTCTTTTCCATGGCGAGGGCTTCGTCTATATCGAAATCCATCCACTGTCCGTTTTTCTGGCCGACCACCCTGTTCGTCCGGCCCTCGCATAAAAGATCCACCGCATAGGCCCCCATCATAGAAGCATAGAACCGGTCCTTACAGGTCGGGGATCCTCCCCGCTGCATATATCCCAGGATAGTGGCCCTTGTCTCTATACCCGTAGCAGCCTCTATTCTTCTTGCCATCGAAGTGGAATGCCCTATTCCCTCGGCATTGATTATCAGATGGAAGGTCTTTCCCTTTCTCCTGTTATCTATAATATGATTTATTATCTCCTGTTCATTATATTTGTACTTCTCCGGAAGCAGGATATCCTCGGCGCCGTTCGACACGCCGCACCAGAGGGCGATATATCCCGCATTTCTGCCCATGACCTCCACGATCGAACATCTTTCATGGGAAGAGGAGGTGTCCCTTATCTTGTCGATCGCCTGCATTGCCGTGTTGATCGCGGTATCAAAGCCGATCGTATAGTCCGTGCAGGCAATATCCAGATCTATGGTCCCGGGAAGCCCTACCGTATTGATCCCGTGCTTTGAAAGCGCCTGAGCCCCTCTGTAGGAACCGTCCCCGCCGATGACGATAAGACCGTCTATACCGTGCTTTTTACATATCTTTGCGCCCAGTTCCTGTCCCTCTTCCGTCTTGAATTCCTCACACCGGGCCGTTCTTAAGATCGTACCGCCCCTCTGTATGATATCGGATACATCTCTTGGGGACATATCGGTTATTTCATCATTCAAAAGGCCCTGATAGCCCTTCTGGATGCCTTTAACCTTCTTCCCGTTTGATATTGCGCGCCTGACAACCGCACGTATTGCGGCATTCATTCCCGGTGCATCGCCTCCGCTTGTAAGAACGCCTATAGTATTAACTTCCTTTGCCATCTAAGCACCTCCTGTATTGAAAGGTTTTTTGCCCCTGAAGTATCTGCCATAGCCTTTTCAGCTTACGACCTTTACGTTTTCCTCCCCGTATATGTTTCTCAGCTTTTGAAGCAGAGCCTCATCGGCACTTACCCTCATATTATCGGGAAGAGACTTACATTTCCTGGTACTCTCTTCAAATATTATCACCCTGTCGTTTCCGTCTGACAGTCTGATTATATCATAAAGCTCTCTTTCGTGCTTCCTGTATGATTCAATATCCTTAAATCTTATATAAAGTTTTTTGGGCACTTCATCAAAAGAAAATACCCTTGAACAGATCACCTGGGCATCCTTATCATCATTAAGCGAGGCTCTTCCTTCTATGAAGACCTTGTTATCCTCCGTAAACATGGCTGCATTAAGTTCATAGTCATCCGGCCAGACAATGACCTCAACCTCGCCTGTAGGGTCCTCCAGCACAAGCCTTGCCATAGTTTTCCCGGTCTTCGTATACATTATCCTTACTGCGGATATGATCCCCCCTACGACTACTTTTTCACGGTCCTTAACCTTTACCGTATCCGTCACTTCATCATAGATAAAATCAGATGTCTGCCTTGTTATGTTCTTTTTCCAGATGTTCATATAAGCATCAAGGGGATGCCCGCTTACATAAACTCCAAGGTATTCCTTTTCAAACTGTAAAAGAATGTCTTTCTCATACTCTCCGACATCGGGGAGCTTAAACTCCTTTTCCGGATCGAAAGAAGATTTCCCGAGGTCAAAAAGCGACATCTGTCCGGAAAGCTGCTCCTTGCGTTTCTTCGCCGCCTCATCGAGAAGCCTTTCATATATTGACATATACTGCTTTCTTGTTCCTCCGAGGCAGTCTAAGGAACCTGATTTTATGAACGCTTCCAGCGTCCTTTTATTGGCTTCTTTTCCGTTTAATCGAAAGATAAAATCTTTAATGCTCTTAAACTTTCCGGCAGCTTCCCTCTCCCTCACAAGTTCGTTGATGACCGCTTTTCCCACTCCCTTCACGGAGGCAAGCCCGTAACGGATCTTATTCCCGTTCACGGAAAAATCAGCAACCCCTTCATTTATATCGGGCGGGAGCACTTCGATACCCATGCCCCGGCAGGTATAAATATAAAATGTGACTTTTTTCATATTATCAATGACCGAAGTCAGAAGAGCCGCCATGTATTCAACGGGATAATAATACTTGAGCCATGCGGTCTGATAGGCTACCACCGCATAGACCGCGGCATGGGACTTATTGAAGGCATAATTTGCAAAGTCCATCAGCTCGTCATAGATCTTATTTGCGATATTCTCGTCTATGCCATTATTCACACAACCCGGAATCCCTTCGTCTTCGTTTCCGTAGACAAAGTTACGGCGTTCCTTTATCATCTCGGATTCCTTCTTTTTGGACATGGCGCGTCTTACGAGATCGCTTCTCCCGAGGGTATATCCGCCAAGATCCCTCACGATCTGCATGACCTGTTCCTGATATACTATGCAGCCGTAGGTAGGTTCAAGTATAGGTTTAAGCTGCGGGCAGTCATAATGTATCTCTTCCGCGCCGGAAATATTCTGTGCGCCTTTCCCTTCTGCCTGACGCTCCGCGGATCTTAAAGCCTCCGTCAGATTCTTGCCCTTGATATATTTAGGTATAAAATCCATGGGACCCGGACGGTAAAGGGAAATACCCGCGATCAGATCCTCCATGTTGTGGGGCTTAAGCTCCTTCATGAAAGACTTCATGCCGGCACTCTCAAGCTGGAATATGCCCTCCGTACGGCCGGTGCAGATCAGATCAAAAACCGCCTTGTCATCATAATCTATGTTTTCTATGTCTATGTCTTTTCCGGAGGATTCAGAGGCGAGCTTCGCGGCATTGTGGATGACGGTAAGGTTCCTGAGGCCTAAGAAATCCATCTTCAAAAGCCCTAACTCTTCTAAGGTATCTTTTTCATACTGGGTAGTTATGGTCCCGTCTGAGCCTCTGGATAAAGGAACGAATTCATCTGCCGGCGCCGGACAGATGACGACGCCTGCCGCGTGCATGGAGGTATGCCTGGGAAGTCCCTCAAGCTTGAAGCACATGTCTATGAGCTTTTTTACATCCTCGTCTTCATCATACATGCGCCTGAAATCCGCATTCTCCATGGTCTGCTTCAGTGTGATATCGGGAACGGCCGGAACCATTTTCGCAACCTTGTCACAGAAGGAATACGAAAGATCCATTACCCTCCCCACATCCCTTATGACACCCTTTGCGGCAAGAGTACCGAAGGTCACTATCTGAACGACCTTTTCCCTGCCATACTTTTCTATGACGTAGTCCTTCACCTCCTGCCTTCGCTCAGGGCAAAAGTCAATATCAATATCAGGCATGCTTACCCGCTCGGGATTTAAGAACCTCTCAAACAGCAGGTCATACCTGATAGGATCTATATTCGTGATCTCAAGACAATAGGAAACAATAGAGCCTGCGGAGGATCCTCTTCCGGGACCGACCGGGATACCGTTCTGCTTTGCATAGTGTATGAAATCCCAGACTATGAGGAAGTAATCCACAAAGCCCATATCGCGGATTATGATCAGTTCGTGATCTAACCTCTCCTTAAGCTCTTCCTCTCTGCCGGGATATCTTTTGCTTAACCCGTCATAACACAGCCTGTTGAGATATTCCCACGGGGTAAACCCCTCCGGCACCTCATAATTAGGCAGGCTTCTCTCATCAAAATTTATCTCGACATTGCACCTGTCCGCGATCTTTTGGGTATTGTCGACGGCCTGGGGAGCATAATTGAAAAGCTCCCGCATTTCCTCCTCGGATTTGACATAATACTGACCGCCCTCATAACGCATACGGTCTTCATCATTAAGCTTCTTTCCGGTCTGCAGGCACAGCAGTATGTCATGCGCCTCCCAGTCCTCCGCATAGGTATAATGGCAGTCGTTCGTGGCAACCAGGGGAATGTCAAGCTCCTTTCCCAGTCTTACAAGCGCGGCATTGACCTTCTTCTGCACCGGGATCCCGTGATCCTGAAGCTCTAAAAAATAATTACCATCACCAAAGCAGTCCCTGTATTTGACCGCCGCTCTTTTAGCAGCCTCAAGGTCGCCCCGTTCGATCTCTCTCTGTACCTCGCCCGCAAGGCAGGCGGAAAGACAGATAAGGCCTTCATGGTATTCTCTGAGGATCTCCATATCCACCCTTGGCTTATAATAGAGTCCTTCGGTAAAACCCCGGCTCACTATCTTCATAAGATTGTGATAACCCTTATTATTCTCGGCTAAAAGGATGAGGTGGTAGTATTTGTCTTTCTCATTACCTTTAAGCGCCGGCTCCCTGTCAAATCGGGAGTCCGGCGCTACATAAACTTCACATCCTATAATGGGCTTTATGCCCTCTGCCTTTGCAGCCTTGTAGAAATAGATCACCCCATACATTACACCATGGTCAGTGATCGCCGCGGAATCCATTCCAAGCTCCTTAACCCTCTTTACATACTCCTTTATCTTATTGGAGCCGTCGAGAAGGCTGTACTCGGTATGGGTATGTAAATGTACAAAGGACATCAATATGCTCCTTTCCAGGGGCCTGCGAAAGCCTCAGGCACCAACCCTGCTCAGTTTCCTCAGGGAAACGCTGATTTAATCAGTGTTTTCTTAGGGAAGCGCTGATTAAAGTGCTTCCCTAGAGATATTTCTTAAGGTCTTCCACCTTATCAAGAGCCTCCCAGGGAAGATCAAGGTCATTCCTTCCGAAATGTCCGTAAGCCGCAGTCTGCTTATAGATAGGGCGGCGAAGGTCGAGCATCTTTATTATACCCGCAGGCCTGAGATCGAAATTCTCCCTTACGATATCAACGAGCTTTTCTTCGTCGATCTTTCCGGTTCCGAAGGTATCTATCATTATAGAGGTCGGCTGGGCAACACCTATGGCATATGAAAGCTGGATCTCGCATTTGTCCGCGATACCGGCCGCAACGATATTCTTTGCAACATATCTTGCGGCATAAGCGCCTGAACGGTCAACCTTGGTGCAGTCCTTGCCGGAGAAGGCTCCGCCGCCATGCCTTGCGTATCCTCCATAAGTATCTACAATGATCTTTCTTCCGGTAAGCCCTGCATCCCCGTGAGGTCCGCCTATAACAAACCGTCCCGTGGGATTGATGAAGAACTTTGTATTATCATCGATAAGCTCCTTTGGAAGGACCGGATCGAACACGTATTTCCTGATATCCTCATGGATCTGCTCCTGGGTAACATCTTCATCATGCTGGGTGGAGAGGACTACTGCTTCAAGCCTTAAAGGCTTTCCGTTTTTATCATATTCCACCGAAACCTGGCTCTTTCCGTCAGGCCTGAGATAGGTAAGAGTACCGTCCTTCCGTACTTCTGTCAGTTTTTTAACAAGCTTATGGGCAAGAGATATGGAATAAGGCATATATTCCTCGGTCTCGTTGGTGGCATAACCGAACATCATGCCCTGGTCGCCCGCGCCTATGGCTTCGATCTCCTCGTCGGACATCCTGTTCTCTCTTGCCTCGAGAGCTTTATTTACTCCCATGGCAATATCGCTTGACTGCTCGTCGATCGCGACAAAAACAGCACAGGTATTTCCGTCAAAGCCGTATTCCGATTTGGTATAGCCGATCTCCTTTACCGTATCCCGTACTATCTTCTGGATATCCACGTAAGCATTTGTCGTGATCTCCCCGGTAACCAGGACAAAGCCTGTGCATGCGGCGGTCTCGCAGGCCACGCGGCTGTTGGGATCAGCCTCCATGCATGCATCTAAGACCGCATCTGAGATGGCATCGCAGACCTTATCGGGATGCCCTTCGGTAACAGATTCCGAAGTAAATAAGAATTTATCCATTGTTTATCCTCCTTGATAATAAAAACCCGGCAGGCGGGTATGATAATATCGCCTTGCGGCAATGTGATACAACAAAATCATATCAGAACGACTTTAATATTATATCTTATCGGAATCTGCTTTTCAAGATTCCGATAAAAGGCGCATCCTGAGTCTCAGCTTTTTGTGAAATATGAATTGCGGCATGTTTCTTCTGATGCTAAAATATATTTCGTAATACAGATTTATTCGATGTGTGTAAAAAAAGATAAATCTGTTAATGTAATGATAATAACATAGCAGAGTGTTTTTACATCTGAAGAGGAATACTTATGAAACTTGGAATCATCGGATTAGGTAATATGGGGAGCGCAATGCTCGGCGGCATATTAATGAAAAATATACTCGGCGCCTCTGATATCATCGGAGCGGAGGCATCGGAAGCAAGAAGAAAAGAGGTATCCGGTCAATTCGGGATAAAGGTCACGCCGGATAATAAAGAGGCCGTAAAAACATCCGATGTTATCGTATTGGCTGTAAAACCCCAGGTTTATGAAATCGTCATAGACGATATAAAGGACTGCATCTGTGCAGATAAGGTGATCGTTTCGATCGCACCCGGAAAAACCGTTTCATGGCTGACTGAGAAGTTCGGAAAAGAACTTAAGCTTATCAGATGCATGCCGAATACCCCGGCGCTTGTTTCGGAAGGCTGTACCGGCGTCTGCCGGAGCTCCTTTGTTACGGACAGGGAATTTGAAGGGGTACTTAAGCTCCTTAACAGTTTCGGAAAAGCCATAGAAGTTCCCGAAAACCAGATGGATGCGGTCGTTGCGGTAAGCGGGAGCTCGCCTGCCTATGTGTTCATGATGATCGAGGCCATGGCGGATGCCGCTGTCGCCGAAGGACTTCCCAGAAATAAGGCTTACGAATTTGCCGCCCAGGCCGTATACGGAAGCGCAAAGATGGTTCTTGAAACAGGAAAGCATCCGGCCGAACTTAAGGATATGGTCTGCTCTCCTGCGGGAACAACAATAGATGCCGTGGAGGTGCTTGAGGAAAGAGGCTTCCGTTCGGCGATAATCGAAGCGATGAGAGCATGCGCGGAGAAGTCGAGAAATCTATAGATTCAAAAAGCTTTGTGTAGAAGGATAGGATTTACTTACGTAAATCCTTTATTGCCGAAAACATGTAAAGTACACATGTTTTCGGTCCCAAAGTTTTTTGAAGCATATTTATCAGAAAGCTTTATTTTTTAGATTCAAAAAACTTTGTGTAGAAACGGGAGGTGTTTTATGTTTAATGAGAACAAGGTATATCTGGGAAAATCAGGGGACGAGAAGGTATTTATTTTCCCGAAGATGGCAAACCGGCACGGGATGATAGCCGGGGCGACCGGAACGGGAAAAACCGTAACCTTAAAGGTAATGGCGGAATCCTTCAGCGATATGGGAGTTCCGGTATTTTTAGCCGATATAAAGGGCGATCTTTCAGGAATGTGCAACCCCGGAAGGGAAAGCGATGATATGAACGAAAGGATAGCGCGCTTCGGACTTTCAGGGGATGGATTTTCTTTTAAATCATATCCCACGGCTTTCTGGGACGTATATCAGGAGCAGGGGATCCCTTTAAGGACGACGATATCCGAGATGGGTCCGATACTGCTTGCGAGAATACTTGATTTGAACCAGACCCAGTCCGAAATACTCAAGGTCATCTTCAAGATCGCCGATGACGAAGGCCTGCTGCTCGTGGATACTAAGGATCTGAGATCAATCCTTACCTATGTCGGTGAAAACACAAAGAAATACAGCCTGACCTACGGAAACATCTCAAACGCCAGTCTTGGCGCGATAATACGTGCCGTCATATCGCTCGAAGCTGAGGGAGGCAATCTTTTCTTCATGGATCCCGCATTAAACATTTCAGACTGGCTTCGCTCAGACAGCGACGGACGCGGATATATAAATGTACTTGAATGCGAACAATTAGTGAACAATCCCACAATGTACTCCACCTTCCTTCTCTGGATGCTTTCCGAGCTTTATGAGACGATGCCGGAAGCAGGGGATCTTTCAAAACCCAAGATGGTATTCTTCTTTGATGAGGCACATCTCCTGTTTGATTCCGCTTCGAAGGAGCTTTTGGATAAAATAGGCCAGGTTGTAAAACTGATCCGTTCAAAGGGGATAGGGGTATATTTCATCACCCAGAATCCGAAGGACATTCCCGACGAGGTACTTGCCCAGCTCGGAAACAAGGTTCAGCATGCGCTGCATGCCTACACGCCTTCCGAGCAGAGAGGCGCTAAGGCCGCCGCGGAATCCTTCAGGGCGAATCCCGAATTTGATACCTATGATACGCTTCTGAATCTTGGAATAGGAGAAGCGCTCGTATCCGTTCTTGGCGAGGACGGTGTTCCGACAATAGTAAAAAAGGTAAGCATCCTTCCTCCGCAGAGCCAGATGGGACCGATAGACAACGTTTTAAGACAGTCGTTCATCACCGGCTCGCCGCTCTATGACAAGTACAAAGAAGAAAGCGACCCTGATTCCGCTTATGAGTTCTTATTAAGGAAGGCAGACGAAGAAGCGGCTGAGGCTATAAGAGCCAAAGAAGAGGCCCTCGCCGAAAAGGAAAGGATCAAAGAAGAAGCGGCGGCAGAGAAAGAAAGGCTTAAAGCCGAAGCCCTGGCTGAAAAAGAGAGGCTTAAGGCTGAGGCTTTGGCTGAAAAGGAGAGGCTTAAGGCTGAAGCCCTTGCTGAAAAGGAAAGGATCAAGGCAGAAAAGGAGGCCCAGAAGGCAGCTGAAAAGGCTGCAAAGGAAGCCGAGCGCGAGGCTCAGAAAAAGAAAAACGCTATTAAGAGCGCCGGTAAGGGAGTCGCCTCATCGGCTGCGGGGACCCTCGGAAGAGAGGTCGGAAACGCTGTCGGCTCTTCTATGGGAGGGTCTCTCGGAAAGAAGATAGGCGGAAACGTAGGAGCCTCTCTCGGAAGGGGTATAATCGGAACGCTTTTCAGGTTAAAATAACAACTGATATTGTTAATAAAAGCCCTCATGCTTTTCAGTCTTTACAGATCGATAAAGCATGGGGGCTTTTTATCAGGCATATTATTTTTTCTTTCCGAATAGCCCGTGCTTTTTTGCGGGCTCAAGCTCAACAGGAACCAGGTCTTCTTCTTTTTCCTTCGGCTCGTCTCCCCAGTCGCCCCAGTCCGAAACCTCATCCTCCCATTTGGAGGAATAAGCCATGTCATCATTGCTCGGAGCAGAGACGAGGTTGTTGAGCGCATCCTTTGAAACCGCTTTTTTCCCTTTCTTAACCGGTTTATCCTTGTTCTTTTTCTTTGCATCGTCTTCATCTGCCCCTTCGGGAGATGCCGCATCCATATTTTTGCGCTTCCCAAGATAATAGATCTTATTTCCCAGGTTCTCCGGATTCGTCGTATAGGAATAAGCTGTCTTTTCGCTGATTATCCCGTCGTTATACAGATTTAAGAGGCTTGTGTTCATTGATATCATACCTTCCTGCGAGGAGGTATCAATTATCGAATCTATGCTCTGGACCTTCTGATCTCTTATATTGGTCCTGATGGCCGGATTTAAGGTCATTATCTCAAAAGCCGGAACAACGGTGCCCTGTTCTGACGGAAGGAGCTGCTGGGAAACTACGGCCTGAAGCACCATCGACAGCTGGATATAGATCTGATGCTGCTGGTTTGGCGGGAAGGAGTCGATTATCCTCTCGATAGTGTTCGCGGCGCCTATGGTATGAAGCGTGGACAGAACGAGATGACCCGTTTCAGCCGCCGTCATTGCCACGCTTATGGTTTCCGAATCACGCATTTCCCCAAGAAGGATAACATCCGGGCTCTGACGGAGCGAAGCCCTTAAGGCCGTCAGATAGCTTTCTGTATCAGAGATAACCTCCCGCTGGCTTACTATGCTCTTCTTATGATTATGAAGGTACTCCAGGGGATCCTCAAGGGTAATGATATGGGCCTGCCTGGTGGAGTTAATATGGTCGACCATGCAGGCAAGAGTCGTGGATTTTCCGCTTCCCGCGGGGCCCGTAACAAGCACCATGCCCTTCTTTCTGTCGGCTAAATGGATTATGCTCTCGGGAATCCCCAGTTCGTCCGGATTGGGGATATTGAAATTGATTACCCTTATGACCGCTGAAAGAGAACCCCTCTGTTTAAAAGCGGACATCCTGAACCTTGCCACTCCCCTCAGGGCGAACGAGAAATCATCATCCCCCGTGTTTATGAGCCTGTCCATGCTCCTGTGCCCGGCAATATCATAGATTGCGGTAATAAGCTCCGAGGTGGCGGCCGGCATGAGCCTGTCTTCACCTTCGGTATATATGGCCCCATTGGATTTATAGGACAGCTGGCGCCCTGCTACTATGAAAATATCGGAAGCCTGGCCTTCCTTGGTTATCTTTGATAAGATTTTTTCCGCATCGATCATATTCTTCCCCCTGTTACCCCGAACCTGATATATCAGACTCAGAGGGTCAAAGATTTCTTATGGGAAAACCGGCCTGATCTGTTTTCCCTCAGATATTTTTAACAACAATGAGCCTGCACCGGCAGACTCTGTCACCGGAATTAAAACATTAATCCGTTTTCATCTATTTCGTCAAGCGTTTCATTCTGCCAGCTTGAGTTAACAACTACACTGTAATTCTCTATTTCAAAGGTCCTGCCGTCATTGGCCGAAGGATAGAGAAGACTTAGTTTTATGTTCAGATCCTGACGTTCGTTTATATTAACAACAAAGCCAATAGAGGTGACGTCTCCCGAGGTATCCACGGTCACATCCGGATCATCTGAAAAATGATCATACGCCTCCGAAAAATAACCGGAGCTGCTGTTATTATCCGCCATTTCGGAAAGCAGCTCATCAATCTCCGCAAGCCTTTTATCAGCCCTTGATGCAGCTTCGTAATATTCCGTTGTTTTTTCCGCGGTCTGGAGGCTCAGCCTGTAATCGGAATTGGCGCTTAAAAAGGACAGGCCGGCAAAGGTCACCAGACAAAGGAGAACGAAGGCGACCAGCACTGACGAAGTGCCGACGTTCATTCCTCCCGTTTGTTTTCTCTCCATAATACGTTCTACCCGAAAATATTTTTATTCAGGAAGCTGATCAGATTCCCGAATTATCGTAACGGATCCGGTCATGGTATGCCATCCGAAAAAGATGGCAAAGGATCTTATACGTTTCTCTGATCAATAATACATATAAACAGTAAATAATAAAGTGTACTTTACCATTACGGCCGGATAACGCTTTATCCGCTCAGGTCAACGGTTTCCCATATACTTTGTGGCGGAAAGCGTATATATTTCCGTATTTTCTTCTGTCGTCCTGACCGTAACGGTGATCGCGTTAAGCTTTCCCTCGGCCTTTATCTGAACCTCCGCAACATAGGAAGCCCCCGCCTCTTCACAGGGATAAAACTCCTTATCATACCAGGCTGTCAGTCCGGACTCGCCTGCGGCAGCATCAGGGTATGCCGCAAGCAGGCTGTCAAGCTCTCCGTCGGTTCCGCGCATCACATCGGCAAAGCCCTGGGCTATTATGACCGCATGGTTAAGCTCCTTTGTGTGTTCATCAAGCAGATGAGAGTTTACAAAGGCCTGTACGCAGGTAGCGCTCGCCACCGAGAAAAACAGGACTATTATTATCATTTCCATCAGGAACAGTGAAGTTCCGGCATTTTTGTTCTTCATTGATAAGCCGCCCTGCTGTAAAGCGTTACGTAAAAATCAATATCATTGTTCTCTGCGTCCTTTATGTCGAACTTATAAAGGGCTTCATTGATCTTTTCAACATTAAAATATGATACGGAAAGAATACTCTGCCCGGCGGAATATGCGGGATCGTACTCCGAAGGAGTGGTGATCTCCCTTAAAGATCCCTCCATTTCGTAAAGATAGGTATAATAATCAGTACCGCCGTAATTCTCTGTCAGCCTGAGCACAGGCCTGTCGCCGTTATAAACAATGTCCACGCCGTCCTCGGTATCATGCTGGCGGATCTTCTCGCTGATGTAGGCGATGGAGGTACGGGCATTATAATTAATATCCGAATCCGCGACTATTTTTCTGTATATCCTTGCTCCAAACAGCACGATAAAAAGAGCGGATATCATAAATACCGCGAATAACGCAAGTATAAAGAGCATGTCGACTATAGAACGTCCGCGTCTTCTGAAATTCAATACTGCTCCTCCTCTGTTAAAAGAGATCTCTGTCCCCGGTTCATCATTATCCCTCCCCTATTGAAAGGGGTTTTTGCCCCTGAAATATCTGACATACGCTCTTCAGAGTCGGGGGCTCCCTAAGGATCA
Organism: Lachnospiraceae bacterium; assembly: GCA_024684065.1. Next base: position 1,597 of record JAIKXO010000132.1, on the reverse strand, counting down.
CCGGTTCTTTTCTATTATCATCACGCTTGGCATTATATTTGACCCTATGGATTCATAGCTTACAATGTATTTGTCATGGTCATAGGTCAGGCCGTAATGATCCTCTATATACTTAAGCGACGGCGGATAAACACCTTCAACCGCATAGCAGTGGACGATGTCCTTGGTCACCGCTTTTTCAAGAAGTGTCCTGTCATCAGTAAGAGTACTGTTTGATACGGCATTTATCCCGATAATGAAAGCGGCAATAACTGCAGCAAAGACAAACAACGACATTGTCTGTCCGTTAAATATTCTTTTCAGAAGATCCGGCTTGTTGAATCGATTCATAACTTCTCCCCTATTTATAAACCACCCACTTCTTCCGATATTCAGAGGTTTTACTGCGGATTTCCGCTACTCTGCTTTCCACCGTATCCATACCTCTCTTTCCGATCGTATTCTTATAAACTGTGATCTTTGTCGCAATTTCATCCGGATAGGATTCAGATTTATAAATGTTACCCGATGCTCGACATAATGCTCATGAGCGGCATCATGACAGAAAGCAGTATAAGACAGACTATTATGGAAAACACTATGACCAAAGTAGGCTCTAAGATCGAGATGATATTTCCTATCCTGTCGTCTATCTCAGTCTCATAATTGCGGGCGATCTTTGAAAGAGCCTTGTCGACAGCGCCGGACTTGCCTCCGACCGAGATCATCCTTGAATAAAGGTTATTAAAGATATGGCTGTCTACCAGGGCATCGGTAAAGGAAAGGCCTCCCCTTATCATATTGCGGCATTCACCGATCTTAACCTCTACAGCGTAATTGTCCACTATCTTCTCGACCATCTGAAGGCTCTCATCAGGGCCTAAATTTGTATTCATGGTAAGAGCCATGCTGCTGGCAAAACGTCCTGCGGCGATCTTTTCATAGAACCCTTTTGTCAGGGGGAATTTCTGTAAGAAACGGCCAAAAGCCCGCTTTCCGGACTGGGTCTTCGTAAGGATAAAATACATGATAACGATAAGGAAGAGCACCGCCATCAGGACAAGGGAATATCTGCTGATCGCATTCCCGAGGTTTAAAAGGCCCCTGGAAAAGCCGCTCATTTCCGAGCCCAGCTGTATAAACACCTGATTGAAGACCGGAAGTACCTTTATTATCAGGACTAAGATCACTATGAACATCATGAATATGATAAGCATGGGATAGGTAACAGCGTTTTTTATACCCTGCGCGATGTTTTCCTCCCTTTCATAATAATTCGCAAGCGCATGGGCGACATCGTCCGTTTTTCCGCTCCGCTCACCTATGGCTATCATATCAAGAGCGTATTTCGGGAAAACCTCCGCACTTTCAAAAGCTTTTGAAAGGGGCTTGCCTTCGTGAAGTGTTTCAAGCATCACTTCCAGGATCTTTTTTCCCTCCGAGCTGGCGGCGTCCTCGAGCATGATCTGAATCCCGTCCGTATGGTTCAGTCCGGCATCCAGGGTCATCGCAAACTGGTCAAAGAACATGGCAAGCTCTTTGTTATTAAGCTCTTTCTGCTTCTTAGCCATCTTTTTCTCCTTATCTGTTGAAAGGGTTCCTGCCCTTTAAATATCCG
>JAIKXO010000131.1 GCA_024684065.1 Lachnospiraceae bacterium | reverse complement strand
AGGGTTCGGAAGGGCATTATGTGCCGAAGCTCAAGCCTGAGAAAGAAGAACTGATAAAAAAAGCGTTTGAATATTTCGGGATGATATGAAAGAAATGAGGCGACCCGCTGACGGATGTCAGAGGGCCCAGCCTCTTTTTTTATTGTTAAATGAGGGAGCAAAAGATATGCATATTGAAAACGTAAGAAACTTACAGTATTATAAAAGCAGATATTAATTGTTGTTATAGGATAATGTTATGAAGAATTGTTTTGGGGATGAAATAACAGGGATAAAACAGTTTATAAGTCCAGAGTATGGGTATTATGATGATTCCGGAAAGGAAATAGTCAATTGGAGGCCGGAGGACGAGTCTGTTGACAATGACGGATTCGACAAAAGAAATATCGAGCCTAATGGTCATTATTATCAGGACATTGTTCTTCCATACGGGAAATTGATTTGCAGATACGGGAACTATCGGGGGAGGCTGACTACGGATATTGACTCAAAATATGAGGACTTAGCGCTTCCCTATGTAAAGGAAACTGTTGAATATCATTCATATAAAGTAGTGGCCGACGGGCTTAAAGTGCAATGCACTGTATTAAAAGGCAGAGTCGCTCCTATATTTAACAGTAGTGGCGGAGCGGTACAATATAAGCATTATCAGAGTGTTGCAAAAGAGATTGAGCATGGTAAGCTTGAGGAGGTGTTCCTATGAATGCATTAAAGGAAGAGAGATGTATAGAAGCTCTGAAAGAGGTATGCACGGGAAGATTCAATGATGATGAATATAGTCTTGACGGTCCGAAAGAGAGCGCCGTCTGTCTGGAAAAGGTTGCAGGCGAATGGAGCGTATATGAAAAAGAAAAGAATTCTAGAAACGATTCCTATCTATATGACAATATTGTAGAGGCATGCCTGGATCTGCTGAGGAGATTGAGTGTGGCAAAGGATTATAAAGAGCTGAAGGATGCCTTTTTCGACAGAATAATCGTACAGAAAATAGCTTAAATGAATAACAATTATGATTTGTTTATGCATGTTGGAGGTGGATGAAGATTCTTTGGAGGAGCTGTTCTGTATCTTCGCAGTCGAGTCCACTTGACTGCGAAGTACAGAACGGCTGTCCGACCGTTCATTTCGCGGTGTACAAGAATCAGTTTTCGTTCATTTTTGACGTAAACTGGGCATATGAGCCACAAAAACGAAACAAATTGAGCTTTGGCACGATTCAAGATTGGATTTATGATGTATATGGTATACGGGTAAGCAAATCCAGCATAACGCAAGTTAAGAACAAGTGCAATGTGAAGAGCTTGGAAGAGCCGGGAGATGACATCGTTAATCCTGAATTAAAATCCATCAAGGAGAAAATGGTCTTAGAAGCGTTTAGATACTTTGGCATCGTCTAAAAAAGAGCCTAGCTGAGAAAGAAGAACTGATAAAAAAGCATTTGAATATTTCGGGATGATATGAAAGAAATGAGGCGACCCGCTGACGGATGTCAGAGGGCTCAGTCTCTTTTTTCTTGTTAAGTGAGGAGGCTTGCTTCTATTGACTTTTATAATTGCTTTATTTATATTAAAATCGCAGAAAGGAAACACATGAGGGTTAGATATGAGATATTCATCGACGAATAGGACGCGATATTCAGGGGAAACAAAGAAAGGACTGCCACCTTGTCAAAAGATTATTACACTATAACAAATAAGGAAGACGATTCACAACAGCTTGTGGATCACAAGAAGGCCTGGGAGAATGTGACCGGGGTTATTCATTCTGAGGAAAATGAATCTGTAAAGCAGAGTGCCATGAATGATTTCCTTCAGGGTATCAGGAGTGAGATCCGCTCACGGAATATGACAAAAGAGACCTTCAGTGCCTATGGAGCCGGTTACAAAGATTTATACACGGAAGAAGAAAGGAAAAAACAGGCTTCTAAGAAAGGAACGGAGCTTTGGCGGAAAAATATAAATGCTGAATTCATAGAGGAACAGGAAAAAAAGCGTCAGGAGAAAATGCGCAGCCGCGCAGCATCAGCGATCCAAAAGGCAGGGATCAGGCAGAATGTGATCTCACCGGATATTTCGGCACTATCCACCTTTATGGGTAACAGTACAAAAGAAAACGTGGCACTTTTAAAGGCTTACAGGGGAGCTGAAAAGAGCAGAGCCATCCTTGCATGCATGAAAAAGTTCATGAAGCTTGATGTCGAAAATCTGGATATCAGATCAAACAATAAGGTGGCGGAAAATGCTGAAAAGCTTGAAAGGCTTAGTGAGATGTTCAGCGGCGTACAGTATCTTATCACTAAGTCCCCGGATATATATGCTGGTCTTCCCGAGAATATAAGGCTCTCCTTTGAAAAGCATTATGGAAAGGCAAACACCGTCGTGACCTATTACAGGCTGAAAAAACAGGTGATGCTTGACAGCTATTTCCGTACCCGTGAAAACAGGGAGATAGGCACGGAAGCAAGCAAAGGTCTGAGCCCCGAACAGATGAATCTTACGGAAATGATATGGCAGTCTGCGGGCGGCCTTGCTATTTTTCTGAATAAATCAAATGACTATCTGGTTAACGGAACATTAAAGAGCCTGAAAGAGTCCCTGAGGCAGAAGGGAGTGAGCAAGGACAGGCTGGCTCTGCAGGCTAAGCTTAGAAAACGCAGGGAAGAGCTGGAAAAGAAAGGCCTTGCTGACCGCATGGACGAATTCCTTATCAGGGAAAGGATTCTGGATGTAAAGGGAAAGCTCAATATAATAGGCCATGCCAGAAACTTAAAGACCCTTGCTTTTACAGGGGATCCGCAGAAGGATGTCGCCCTCCTTCCCTATCTTTTGGATCAGCGGGAGGTTATAGAGCAGACGCAGGATATGAGGAAAAACAGCAAAACCTCCTACTATATGGAACAATCTGATAAGCAGGTCACTGTTGCCGATACGGCAATAGATATGCTTGATACCGTTAGAAGGCTCGAAGAGGATCTCCTTACTATGGGCCAGCTCACAAAAGGGGGAGGTGTCGATACTTCCGTCACAAAAGAGAGGATAAAGCTCTGCCGGGAGAGATACAATCGGGATTTTACGGAATACAGGGAGAAAATGGCTGCATTGAGGGCGGCCAGACTTGCAACCTTCAGGATCCAGGCGGAGGACTCCCCGGAACAGGCTGAATATAAGCCGCCGGAGAATAGAGAAAGCAACCCTCTTAAAGAAGCGAAGGAGCTTATAGCAACTCTCACCTATCATAAATTTTCGGATGTGGAGATATATAACGCAAGAAACAGTATCTGCGCTCTTTCAAAAAAGTGTAAGGACACGGAGGCTTCCGAAGTTTTGGATATCCTTGCCAAAAGAGCCGTTGTGGTATGGGAAAGAAAACGTCTCTTAAATGTACAGGCGGCTCTCAAAAGGGATAAGAACAATCAGGCCTTAAAAGACGAAGAAAAGAGGCTTTTGGACAGCGAGAAGCTCAGGAACAAATATAAAGATGAGAACGGAAATACCGTGGAGGGCAAGGATGAATCCATGGACGGCTTGTTAAGGCTCAGGGCGGAAGCGGCGGAAAAGCTCTTTGATTTTAATGACCTTAAGGCACAGGCAGTTCATTATACTGATCAGTACGAATGGGCACTAAATGCGAAGAACGAGGGCAGCGGATTTCTTCTGTGGCTGGGATCCCCCGTCCTTAATCGCTTATTCAAACATTTTGGCTCGGATCGAAATAAGGTTCACGGGGAAGAAAAGTATGCTGAATCAGTAGAAAGGCTTGAAAGACTTCCTCAGGAGATAAGGGATCATCAGGAAGGAGCCGGCTTCACATTACAGCGCGGAGACGAGAGCGTACCCCCCGTAGATATCGCAGATCTCTATGAGGACCGGACGAAGGACGATCTGAAAACACGCATTAAAGGAGTCAGGGACCTTCTTGACGGGCATGAGGCGGAGTATCCGGAAGAGATCCGAACAGCCGTCGAAGCCATGGAGCATTACGTAAAGATAAAGTATATCGTGACGACAGATACCACGGAAATGGAAATGGCTTTCCTCGACAAGTTCCAGAAGGATATGCAGAGAGCTTTAAAGAAGATCAGGAATATAAGCTTTGAAGACAATGTCATAAGTGGTCTGCTTGATATATCGAATGATATACATAGCATGGGCCGCGGAAAGCTGAGAGATGCGGATAATTCCGAAAGGATAACGGATGCGGAATTTGCGGCGGCGGTGGAACAGACCGCTGTATTTAACATGTACAGCAAGGATGACCTGAACGAAAGCAATGTTAAGGATATTCCGCTTTTTCTGCATAAACCGAATATCAATGACGTGAAACAGGGATATATAGGGGACTGTTATTTTCTTTCCGCTATTACCGCATATATGCGCACCAACCCCGAGGGCATCATGAACATGTTTCATGACATAGGTGATGGCAATGTCCTGGTAAGGCTTTACATGGGCTTTGACAAGAATAACCGGAGAGTGGATACCGAAGAGGAAATGGTGCTTCCCGAGGTTGAAATGCGTCCGGTCTATATAAAGGTGAGAAAGGACTATGATATCAGCGCTACCGCCCAGGACTGCATGTGGGTCCAGCTTCTGGAAAAAGCATATGCTTCTACGGGAACCATGCACCGGTCTGCGAACGTTGATAGCAAGACCGGAGAAATAAAAGACTTGGCCTGCGAGATTGCGAAGGGAACGCCCCAAAAGGTGATGATGCATCTTACCGGAAGGAAGGACTGCTGGGAAATTTCAAAACCTGAACCGGAGAAATATCAGCTTAATGAAGAAGATGAGATCAACAGAAGAAGGAAGAGGCAGCTCTTAAGCGGGGTTCCCATTTGGCTTCATGAAATCATCTGGGACTCTATTCCAAGGGATCAGTCCGCAGATCTGAACCAGGAGGACGAATGGATAAACACCGTCCTCGAAGCAGTAAAGAACCGGGTGCGGGAAGATAATGAAAATAGGAAGGAGCATTTTGCCTCCCTAAAAGCGCAAGTTCTTAGCGATATAAAAAGTGCAAAGGCAGAGGATCTGGACGTCATCGAAAAAAAGATAAAGGAAGTTTACACACTTGATCCGGATGCGATAGCCGCGCAGGTTATGGAAAATATCCTGACCGAAAGTCCCGATATGGGTGACGGAACGGATAAAGAGGAGCCTTCGGTTATCATTTCGCGGCTGTATGACCAATTCAATGCCGAGGAGCCTCTCGAAAGGATCCTCTCAGGTATTGGAGCAAAGATCACTTATTATGACAAGCCGAAGGTTTATATGGGGGAAACAGAGGAACAATACAAGACCAGGTTGGATGTTATGAACCTCTATGCGAAAAACCGCAACAAAGCCATGATGGAAATGAACCCCGAAGGGTACTATTCCAGGGAGGAGATGATTTTCTTGCATGATGTCAGGGCGGCAAAAAAGCGTAAAGAGGGGATGACCTTCGGCGTTTTCATGCATGCCATGGATGTGCTGGATGTTCAGCTAAAAAATAACCGATGGTTCATTTTGGTAAGAGACACGAATAATGTCAGGAATTATACCTATGAAAGGGATGCTGAAGGAAATCTTATCGGTACTGCGGGAAAGAGTAGCTTTGCAAAGAAAAGAGAAATAAGAAGCCTTGACGGAAACCTTGTCACAGGTGTGCTGGGCACCTCCTGGTGGGAACTGAAGGATGCATTCAGTAAACTGGAGGAATACGGAAATGCGCCTAAGATAGAGAGGGATGATAATAAAAACAAACTCCTGCATTCTTTATTGTAGCCAAGCCTATGTTGATTATAAAAGATATATGCTATACAGAGTGAAGGCATCTGCTAAATATGAGGGGGCGAAAAGGATGAAAAAGCGGTTCTTCACTGGCCGAAGCATTGAAGCTTGATTTGTTTTCAGTCGCTCAATGTGCTAAAATATATCCGTTTAGCATACAGGAACTAATGGAACGCCTGTGTTTCAGGTGTTTCCTGCACCTAGGGGAAAGGGGAAAATCCGAAATTGGAGAATTTATTCAGACAATTGACATTGCCGGGCAGATATGTCCTTTATTTCATCCGTCTGTCCGCATTTCTGGCCCTGATATTTATGATCATGGCCTCCGATACAAGAATCTGCTCTGCAGCTGAAGTGAACCTGAACAGTTGCGGTATAGTTAACCGTGCGCTTTCGGTTGATCCCACAGGACTGAGTGAAGGTTTTTCGGCTGTACTCTACGACAACTCAAACGGACTTCCCACCTCCGAAGCCAACGCTATTGCGGAGACGGAGGAAGGCTTCATATGGATCGGAAGCTATTCCGGGCTTATACGATATGACGGCAATACCTTCGTACGTATGGATTCAACCGGAGGCCTTACCAGTATAAAGTGTCTGTATGTGGACAGCAAAGACCGTCTGTGGATCGGTACAAATGACAACGGTATCGCTGTTTTAGAAAAGGGGAATCTCACGAGATGGGGAAAGCTTGACGGCATGAAATCGGCTCACACCCGGGACATCACGGAGGGTCCGGACGGGACGATATATATCGCCACCACCAGTGGCATCATGATGATCGACGAGGAATACAACCTCTCATTAATGGATGATCCCTCCATCACTGAAGTGGACATGCGTGTCTTAAGGACCGGAAACGACGGAGTGATATACGGGACCACGGATAACGGTGACCTTATTATGATAAAGGACCGTGAGCTCACCGGATTTATCAGCACACAGGACAATACCCTCGGAGGCGCCGGTGCCATCATCCCGGATTCCGAAAACCCTGGAATGATCTATATGGAAGCGTCTGATTTGGGCCTGTATCATGTGGATCTGAACGGAGGCTTTACCGTTCTTGAGCAGCTTGATGTCGGACCGCTTAAGTATCTGCTGTGCATGGAATTCATTGAGGACAAGCTCTGGATCTGCGCGGGAAACGGCATCGGAGTCCTCGACAACGGACAGTTTCATCTAATGGATAATCTTCCTCTTAACAACAATGTCTGTTGTGTGATGACAGACTATATGGGCAATCTCTGGTTTACCTCCACACGCCAGGGAGTCATGAAGGTGGTGCCCAATCAGTTTTCAAACCTGTCGGAACGGTTTAAGTTGCCCGAAATGGTTGTCAATTCTACCTGTCTGCACGACGGAAAGCTGTTTATCGCTACAGATACAGGCCTTATCGTGCTTGACGATAACGCCCCCGTTTCAGAGTTAAGGCTTACAAAGGCAGTTACCGCATCCGGTAAGGACTTAGGTACAAAGGATCTGATAGAGCTTTTGACTGATGTCCGTATACGATCCATCATAAGGGACAGCAAAGATCGGTTGTGGATCTCCACCTGGAGGGCATGCGGCCTGCTGTGCTATGACAACGGGGAAGTGACCGCCTTTACCGAGGAGGATGGGCTTCTGTCCAATAACTTACGTTCCGTCAGTGAAACGGAGGACGGAACCATCCTTGTAGCGCTCACGGGAGGCATGAGCCTTATCAAAGACGGACAAGTTGTTGCTTCATACAGCAAAGAAGACGGTATCGATAATACAGAAAGCCTGACTGTCGAGGAAGGCTTCAACGGGGATATGCTCATAGGCAGCAATGGAGGCGGCATATATGTGATAAACGGGGACGAGGTTCTTCCGATCAATGTGGAAGAAGGCCTGCCCTCGGATATAGTGATGCGTCTCAGACGGGATGATGAGCGAAATCTTATCTGGATCGTAGCCAGTAATGCCATCGCATATATGACGCCGGATTATCAGGTTACAACCGTAAAACTGTTCCCTTATCCAAACAATCTGGATCTTTATGAGTCTGATGACGGAGAAATATGGGTGCTGAGCAGTAACGGCATCTATGTATCAAAGGCTGAGGAGCTTATTGCAAACGAAGAGCAGAATCCTGTATTCTACGGGACTGCAAACGGGCTGTCCTGCATTGCTACGGCCAATTCCTACAGTGAGCTTACCCCTGAGGGCGATCTCTATATCGCCGGCAGCACCGGTATCTGTAAGGTCAACATCGACAAGCCCTTTGAGGACGTAAACGACCTGAAAGCGGTCGTTCCCTTCGTGGAAGCCGACGGAAACGAGATATATCCGGATGATTCCGGTGTTCTTACCATTCCTTCCGATACTCACAAGCTGACTGTTAACAGCTTTGTTTTCAACTATTCCCTTATTAACCCCCAGGTCAGCTATAAGCTGGAGGGCTTTGATAATCAGAGCGTTACCGTTGCCCGGAGTGAGCTTCTTCCGGTGGACTACACCAATCTGCGGGGAGGAACCTACGATTTTGTCATGCAGCTTAAGGACTCCATGGGCAGAGGCAATAAGGAGGTTTCCATTAGGATCGTGAAGGTTAAAGCCTTCTATGAGAAAACCTGGTTCTTCGTTCTCCTGGGGCTTGCCGTATTAGGTATACTTACGCTGCTTGTACGGCTGTATGTCCGAAGGAGTGTGCAGCTGCTTGAAAAGAAGCAGCAGGCAGCCAGGGAACAGTTTGAGCAGACCGCCGAGGCTCTTGCAAGCGCCATCGATGCAAAGGACAAGTACACAAACGGTCATTCCCGAAGAGTTGCGGAATATTCCGAAAAGATAGCCAGAGAGGCGGGAAAATCCGAAGAGGAATGTGAGAAGATATACTTTGCAGCCCTTTTACATGATGTGGGAAAGATCGGCGTTCCTCTTGAGATCCTTTCAAAAAATGGAAAGCTGACCGATAAGGAATTCGAACAGATCAAGCAACATCCGGTAATGGGAGGCCAGATCCTGTCAAGCATCCGAAATTCACCATGGCTGAGCGTCGGAGCTCGTTATCATCATGAACGCTATAACGGAAGGGGATATCCCGAGGGCCTTTCAAACGAAAACATCCCGGAAATTGCCCGCATCATTGCTGTAGCGGATGCCTATGATGCTATGACCTCAAACAGAAGCTACCGAAATGCCATTCCCCAGCATATTGTCAGAGAAGAGATGGTAAAGGGTATCGGCACCCAGTTTGATCCGGAATTTGCTAAGATCATGATCCATATGATCGATCTTGATCAGGAGTATCGAATGAAGGAGTCACAGACAGGTGCGAACCTTACAACGGATAACAGTATTCGCTGTGATTCACTCTATCATGACTGCACCAAAGGGATTGCGATCAAAGAAAGAACAACCCGGATCCGGCTGTGCAGCCATCCGGACGACGGAGTCTCCCATGAAAACAGCCTTCCTTCTCTGATAGTGTTTGACTCTCTGGACGGCGATGTCCATCCGGGGGAGGAGAACAATAAAAATGTGCTGTATTTTGAATATGCAAGGATAAGGCTCGACGGGCTTGTCACTGAATATAATACGAGAAGATCAGAGGTGTCTGTAATCAATGATGAGCCACTGGTTGAGGCCGCCCGTGACAACGAACCTGAGCTCGAGCAGCATTATTTAGTGGAGGCGATCCGTTATCAGGATCACATGATGGTCAAACTTCATGATGAAAAACATACCACCAGGGTCATCCTGGCACTGCCCGATACCGCAAGGTTTGCATACATTGCCATTGGGGGAGAGAAATGTTTCGTGCATAATATCCTTGTAGAGGTGGGACAGGATGCGGCAGATGATAACACGATCCCGCGTATTGCCGAAAGGGTAAGCTTTATCAAAGGCTGTCCCGAGGGAGACGTCCCGAATATCCAGGTCGACAACTGGTGCTCGGTCGCCACAAAGGGGGTACTTATCGGCGATGGCCTAACCCTTTCCTTCCATACCATGAGTCTGCCGACGGCGCGTCTTGTATGGCACTGTCCGTATATCATGCTGTATTCGGCATCGGACGGGGAAAGAAGCAGTGATAACTTCCGCGAATATCTGCTGCTTCGGTTCAACGGTGAGGATTGGTCCTCAGATAAGCATGCAGAAAATTCGATACAGATAGATCATCGGGAAAGCTTTGAAGGTTGGGAAGCCTGGAAGGAAAAGAATAAACAGGGCTTTGTCTGCACCGTGAAGATCAAAAGAGAGAAGAACAGTATCACTGTAATTACCGAGAATTTTGGAATAGCGCTCCAAAGTATCACTACGATCCACGATGGTGCGGAGGATATTTACGTTGCTATAACGGGCGACCAGTGCGCGATCACGGATGTGCATATAATACGTGAATAAAAGCTGTTGAAAAACGTCACTATTAGGGCCTGAATAGCCATAATAGTGACCCTCAGTTAAGGCCGGAATCGGGAATCGGGAATATGATGTCTCATGAATATATTAAATTTTTGCCCATATGAAAAATGTAAAATAATTTGATCAATATGTAAAATATAGTTGACATTATGCTGATGAGGTGTTATCATCTTAACAGGTCGAGTTAGTGACCTATATTAATATGTTATGATGATGGCATCTCATTTTTAATGCGCGCAGAAAATGGAGGCCGGCAGTTGTTTGATCAATCTGATGCAGTATAGATCCATGATAATGCGGATTATCAGCCGATCAGGCACATGTAAGTTTGAAAGGTAGATTTTACGAACAAAGGATAGCCCCGAATTTGGGGCAGGATAATTATTAAGGAGGAATTGATAAGATGAGTATTGCAAGATCGACAGGGGCGGCAGTTGGCATTATGGTAGGGCTTATCATATGCGTGATTATTTTCAAAACGGTGAATACGAATAAGAAGGTCTGGACAGAGTATGACGAGCGCCAGAAGAATTTGAGAGGGAAGGGATATATGATCTCATTTTATACGATGGTGGCGTATGAAGCTGTTATGATGATCATAACGATGAGCGGCGTATCGCTTCCTGTTCAGGATTATATGCTTCACATGGCCGGTGTATTTCTTGGGTGCACGGTTCTCTGTACTTATTGCATCTGGAATGACGTATACTGGGGGCTTAACAATGATCCGAAGAAATATATGTGGGTGTTTTCTATTGCGCTTGCAATCAATGTGGCTGCGGCCGTCGGTTTCGGCAGTTCGTCGGGCTTCATGGAGGACGGGAAGATTGGCTTTCCGGCACTCAACGTTATGGTGATCATAATGATGGTGATCATTCTTATTGAGCTTTTTATCAAACAAATGATCAGGAAGAACGAAGATGGCGGGGAGGAGTGAATATGAAGAACTTAAGGCTTAAATCCGCCCGTGCCGCAAAGGATCTGTCCCAGGACGAGCTTGCGAAGCTATGCGGTGTATCCAGGCAGACCATGAGCGCCATAGAGAAGGGCGATTACAATCCGACCATAAACCTTTGCATTGCGATATGCAAGGCGCTTGACAAGACGCTTAATGATCTGTTCTGGGAGGAATGAATTTGCAAATATTATGTAAACTAATCAAATCACCTGGCGGGCAGTATTATCTGTCCGCCTGTTTATTACCTCCTATACGATTTAATTATGGAAATACCCGTGATATTGGAGTAAAATACAGATAGTACCTGACTTCCGTCGTTTTACTCAAAACATAGTACTCAACTGTCGATGAGTACACAGTTTCTGAATAATCCGTCAATCTCATCCTTTGTCAGATAAAGTGCATCTAAGATTGTAAGGGAAGTTACGTTCCTGATCTTTTCGTTAGATCGTTGGTCCCGAGAGATGTTTATATATGTCCCGTTACCGGAATTCATTTTCAAGCCAGCCGTCGAACCCCTTGTCAAGGTTGAAAATAGGGGCTCGACGCAATTATGCATGTATCAGCCTGCCTTTTGATGCTTTTGATTTTGTCAAGCAGGAGGCGCCTGCGACATATAGCGAGATACGTGCGTGGGTCAAATCGCATTACGGTGTCAACGTGAGCAGTCTGAGTATTGCGCAGACAAAAGAGCGGTGCGGGCTTGCGAAAACCGAATTTAAGGGCAACAAGGGTTCGGAAAGGCATTATGTGCCGAAGCTCAAGCCTGAAAAGGAAGAACTGATTAAAAAAGCGTTTGAATATTTCGGGATGATATGAAAGAGGGGAAGCCAGATGGCTTCCCTTCTTTTATAAAGCTGTGAAGGAAGATACCTGATAGTATATTCCTTTTTAAACAAACATCTGCTGAAGCAGGCCTTTTTTCAGCTGTTTATACATGTCGCACTTACGCTGATGAAGGGTGATAAGGTTGTTTAATCCATCAATGAAACTACTTATTTTTCTCTGTTCCGCTACATTTGGAACAGGAACAACACATTCATAGTAATCTTTAAGGTTATAATTATTTCTCCCGTCACCAGTCGATATGTTCATAGCAAAATTTTTATGTGCATCTGTATTGAGATAAGCACACAAATATTCCGATGTAATTTTTTCTCTATTTGGTCTTGTAACAATAGTAGCAAAACCTATTGAACCCGCCTCTTTTTCGGTAATTACGGCTGATGTTCCTATGTCACCAGTATGTACAGTAATTACATCTCCTACTTTATGTTTTCTCGAAGCATTTTGCATTGCAAATTCATCATCAAGATAAATGGGATTATCACCAAACTCAAATCGCCCATCTTTGATATCAGAATTTCGGATGAGTAAAGCACCATGGTCTGTGTAGTGAGATGTCATTGTTGTGACTAATCCTATGTATATTTCACCAAGCTCTGTAACCTTACGCTGTTCCCAAGCGTCATTGAAGCCAGGGAATCTTATCTCGGGAACGTTTGCTCCGTCTTTCGGAAACATTTTTTGCAGACAGCCTTTTTTGTATTCTTTTATCTTGTCACACTTACGCTGATGAAGGGTGATAAGGTTGTCAAGGTTGGAGAAATACTCTCCGATTTTTGTCTGCTCCTCTATTGATTTTGGCATAATCATATCAGTATCTTGAAGGGCAG